>JAEWAA010000658.1 GCA_023391955.1 Bacillota bacterium
GAATGAAGGACTCCAGATGTTTTTTGTACAGGCCAGTGGATAAGAACCAGCGATTAAACCGCTCCGACCCTCTGGCAAAAAAGAACGCCGCCAGCAGCAAAAAGGGTGTGGTGGGAAGAACCGGCACAACCGTTCCGATTGCTCCCAGTCCAAAAAAGAAAAAGCCCAAAAACAAAAACAAAATCTTCATGACCACCATCCTACCGAAATTGGAGTATCTTCATTATACTATAAGCTAAAACACCATTCGGAGGAAGACATGGATATTTTCTTTAAACCAGAGCTGTTTCGGGACCATCAAGGTCCGGATAGCCTGGCCACCGCCTGCCGGTTAGCCCTCCCGTGGGAATGCTGTGGTATTCTGACGGGGTACAACCGGGATGGCTCTCTGTATGTAGAAGGGTTTCAATGTATGCGCAACACGGCAGCTGATCCGGTTACGGCCTTTGCTTTTGATCCGGCGGAATGGGTGGAGGAGGTTTATCGTTATGCTAACGCAGCAACAGGATTTTCCCTTGTGGGCCTGTTTCATTCCCACCCCAATGCCCCTGCCATTCCCTCAGCCGCGGATATGGACAGCTTATGGGACTCGTCGCTTCATGTGATTGTTTCCCTCCAAAACAACAATACGCCCGAGCTCCGCTGCTACCTTCCCCGGGCAGGCCGTTCCTGGGAGGAACAGGCCATCAGGTACCATAGTGGCTGAGATGGGCGTATAAGTCACCAAGGTTGGTAATCTCCTTGGCTGCAATATCCTTCAACATTTTGGCCCACAAATGGGCGGTCATAATGGAGTCCTCCAGCGCATGATGGCGATGAAGCACCTCCACTTCGTACAAATTCAGCATGGAATCCAGATCGTAATGGCTCCGTTTAGGGTGCAGCCACATGCCGATCATCATCGTATCCAGGAGCCTGTGGGACAGGTTCACCTTGGAGGTTTTCCATAATGCCGAATTCAGGAAATGCTTGTCATGTCCGCTGCCATGGGCGATCAACACCCGGTTGCTGACAAATTCCAGAAAGCCCTTCAGCCCGTCAATAAGATCAGGAGCCTGGCCCACCATTTCGTTGGTGATTCCGGTTAAGGTTACAATCTCCTCCGGCACCTGGCGTTTAGGATTGACCAAGGTATAGAAGGTTTCCTCACATACCTGGTCCCCCTTCACCAGTATAGCGCCGATGGAGAGGATTTCATCCCCGTTATACGGAGAGAATCCTGTGGTTTCCAAATCAAAAACCACCGCTTCCAGCGTATCCAACTGCACATCATACAGGGAATTTTTGCGCTGCTCCTTCATGACGGACCGGATAAAGGCCATTTGCTGCGCATTCCGTGAATCGAACATGGAGGTGATGGCAGGCGTTAGCCCTCCCATCTTATACAGCTGCCACATTCGGCCTGCAGGTCCCGGATCCTTCATCCGTATCCCTTCTTCCCGTTAAACTTTTCTCCACAAAGTGAAGTGTGCCTCCGATTGCCGAACCTTCTATATCTCCTCGTCTTGCATTTCTTTCTCTACATATTTATGAAGCTTTTGGCCAACTTTTAAGGCAACCTTCAATTCGTTCTTCCGTTCCTTGGTCAGCTTGGACCCGGGCAGGATGCCTCCAGACTGGTAGAAGCCGTCTTCCAGCTTGGAGGTGGTTAACGAACGGAGTTTGAGCACCGTTAAAAACGCCTGGCGCCATTGTTTGATCGCTTCCGCGTCCTCCGCCTTCTGCTCTTCCATCGCCGCTATCCTGTCCAAGGTATTGGAGAGGGAGATGCCGTGGCTGATGGCAAGCAGCCGGATCCCGTTCACCAAGGGAATGTACGCGCCGTACTTAATATCGATCCCGCCCATATCCTCCCCGAACCGTTCGGGAATGAGATTCCCCAGGACACCCAAGGACACCTTGCGCCGGAGGGTATTGCGGAGCATATGCACCAGCAGTCTGCGGTCGGAAGCCACCCGGTCCAGCAGCAGACGCTTCAGGCTTTCGCCAAGCCTCTGGTCTCCGCTGATGCAGCGTGAATCGGCAATAATCAGGATATATCTGATATTCTCCCAGTTGGGCTCATCCAGCCAGGCATTGATGGTGGCATACCAGTTGTCGGCACTTTGTGTCCATGCCGGATTACTGCTCATCACATCCCCTTCACAGGGAGGATAACCCAACTGGAACAACACCTTTACAATTTCCGATCCCAGCTGTTTAAAAAAAGCATCCGCCGCTTCCTTCATGGACGCTTCCGGCTCTTCATAGATCAGGCCGCTGTCCTGGTCGCTCCATAACGTCTGCTCGCGGCGTCCGCCGCTGCCGAACAAAACAAAAGCGTATGGAAGCGGTGGAGTTCCCAATCCCGCCTGTTGCAGGTTGTCCTCCGCTTTTTTTACGGCAAATTGAATCAGGGCGGCATGGACTGTATTGATCCAGTCGTTCCAATCCCCGGGAAATGCGTCAAGGGGCTGCGCCAGGAGCTTCTCATGGATTTGGTCTCGCAATCCGCGCAATGTATCGGGGTCCGAGCTGCGCGCAATGGTCTTACGAATCTCCTCCAGATGGAGTTCCATAGACATTGTCCCCTTCCGTCTTTAGCCCTAAAACAGAATCAGAAGGTAACGGCCCCGGTTGGGAGCCACCTCCTGATTCCATTTTAACATAGATGGATTATTTCTAGCGGCCCGAATCTTAATCAGCCTGCTACGTTGTAGCCGGAGCCGGCTTTCTTCATTTGTTCCGGATAGCCGTAGGAGCCGTGCTCGCTCAAGTCCAGACCGATCACTTCTTCCTCTTCGGTTACGCGGAGGCCAATTGCCTTCTTGATGAGCCACAGGGCTGCGAAGGATACCACGAATGCGAATACGCCGGAAGTCAGTACACCGTAGAGCTGAACCAGCAATTGGTCAAAGCCGCCGCCGTAGAGCAGGCCTGCTTTACCAACGTTAACCTTAGTAGCCAACTCTTCTGTTGCGAAGAAACCGGTGGAGAGAGTACCGATGATACCTGCAACGCCGTGAACGGAGAGTACGCCGACCGGATCATCGATCTTAACCTTGTCGAAGAACTTCATTGTGAAGTACATCAGACCACCTGCGACGATACCGATCACCACAGCCGCCCAAGGTTCGACGAATGCGCAGGATGCAGTGATTGCTACAAGGCCTGCCAAAGCGCCGTTCAGCATAGTCGGGATATCTGCCTTGCCAAGGAAAATCCAGGATACAATCAAAGCAGCCACTGCGCCTGCACCTGCAGCCAGTTGGGTATTGAATGCAACATAACCGAAGAAACCATCGCCTACAGCAACCGTGGAGCCAGCGTTGAAGCCGAACCAGCCTACCCACAGCAGCAGTACGGATACAGTGGAGAATACTTGGTTGTGGCCTTGAATAGCGTTCACAGTGCCATCCTTGTTGTACTTGCCGATACGGGGCTTAAGCAGGATTGTAGCTGCCAAAGCCGCTGCCGCGCCGGTTAAGTGAACAACCGTGGAGCCTGCAAAGTCTTGTTTGCCGTGGGAAGCCAACCAGCCGCCGCCCCAGATCCAGTGTGCGATAACCGGATAGATGACAACTCCGAAAATAATGGTGAAGATCAGGTACACGGACAGCTTGGCGCGTTCTGCGAAGCCGCCCCATGCGATGGAGAGTGAAACAGCCGCAAAAGCCAATTGGAAGAGGAAGAAGATGGAGGTGCCGGCGATGCCGCCCTCTACAATCTTGCTGGGGTTAAAGAAGGCTTCGGACAAACCGCCCAGGAGGGAGGTGCCTTCGGTGAAAATCAGACTGTAGCCCACTGCCCAGAAGACCAGGGTGCAAAGGCCTGTTGCAAAGATGGTTTTGCCGGCTACGTGACCGGCGTTCTTCATGCGGGTGGAACCAACTTCCAGAAGAATAAATCCCCCTTGCATGAGCAGAACCAGAACCGCTGCAACCATTACCCACAAGCTGTCCAGCGAGAGGCTTACAGTAGCCACCGGATCATCTGCCGCAAAAGCCAAGGTTGGGAATAATAAGCTCATGATACCCGTTGCATAAAGCATTTTCTTTACCATACTAACCAACACCCTTTCTTTAATGTCATGTTTTTTAACATATTATGAAATTCTTAATGTCATTATATACGGGTATGTTGCGTTTGACAACAACTAATTTTTCAAAAAACGAAAAATTAACGTATCAATTCTGATAATAATTCGTGTTTTCTTAACATATGGAATGTTAGAGTACATGCATTGTACTATTTACCATATGTTAGGGCCTGCAGAACATTCCAATCTATATAAATCTAACATGAGATCACGAATATTCAAAGTTTGGTCCTGAACGCTTTATTCATGTCAGGTTTTCGCTTATAATTAGATTTTCAACCTTGTTTACCGATATATAATGTAGCTGATCCAAAAGCATAACGTTTTACTGTACGGTTTTTGTGGTGTACAATAGAAGATGGAGGTGATCCCAATGGAAGAACGGACTCTCTACCGGGTAGGGGAATTGGCGAAGCTGACCGGTGTCAGTCAGAGGACTATCGATTATTACACGCACTTGGGATTAATTCATCCCATCAAACGGGCCGATAATAACTACCGCTACTATAATGATGAAACCATCCACCGTTTGAAGCGTATTGAATCGATGAAGCAGGAAAAGCTCACCCTGGAGGAAATCAAGGCAAGCCTGGATCGTCTGGACCGGATTACCGGGGAAGCGAGTGTGGCAGATAAACTGACAGATCTACAGCTCCACATGCAGCAGCTTCTTAAGGAAGTCAAGGAAATCGAGCCGATCCTGGAGCAGCTGAAGCCTAACCAGGCGAAGAACTTTTTTAAGCTGATTACACCAGCTGGAATCGCCTGCTTGGAAGCCCTACTTGTCCTCTTCGGCAAAGATCCCTTTTAGGGCATGTACGCACACCCTAGCTTGGCTAACCGCTAAACCAAATTAACCGCAAACAAAAAAAGGAGTGAGGCACGATGCTGTTTACCCCATGGACGCCCCTGATACTGCTGGCTTTTGGCCTCAGCATATGGGCGCAGTTCCGAGTCAAAGGCACATTCGCCCGGTTTGGCCAGGTTCCCGTCAGCACGGGCATAACCGGCTACGAGGCGGCAAGACGGATGCTGGATGATGCAGGCCTGTACAACATCCCCATCGAACCCGTACCGGGACAGCTGTCCGACCATTATGACCCCATCGCCAAAACCGTACGCCTCTCCGAGGCTGTATACTACGGAAACTCCATCTCTTCGGTCAGCGTCGCATGCCACGAAGTCGGCCACGCCATCCAAGACAAAGTCCGTTACCCGATGTTGGTGGCGCGCCACCGGATGTTCCCGGTTGTTAACTTCGCCAGCGGCATTGCACCGCTCCTTTTCATCAGCGGTTTCCTCTTCAAGTTCAGCGGCCTGATTCTCCTTGGTATCATCCTGTTCAGCGCCGCAGTCCTGTTCCAAGTCATCACACTGCCGGTGGAGTTTAACGCCTCCTCCCGGGCCAGAGATAACATGGTAGCCCTTGGCTTCATCCGCAACGACGAAGAAGGCTTCGCCGCCAAGGTGCTGAACGCAGCAGCCCTGACCTATGTCGCGGCAGCCGTCATGAGCATCCTCCAGCTCCTGGAGTACATCTGGATCTTCAACCGCTCGGATGATTGATTAAATTAAAGCAAAGGCCGAACCGGAAGATGAACTTCCGGCTCGGCTTTTTTTGCTGCTTATAGTAGACGAAGGTATCTGTCCACACCACCTTGAGGATTAAACCTGTATTTCCTAATACGTTCTTTACCGGAGGCCGGAACAAAAATCCCCTTAATCGTTAATCTGTTCAGCCACTGCCTGGCGGTTTTACTGCTGAAATTCAATTCCTCAGCTACAATCCTGGGAATCAATTCTCCTTTTGCCACCATCAGTTGTATGATTTTTTTCTCCACTAGCTCCAGACTCTGCTTTAGAGGTTTATGAGCAAACCACTTCCCCTGCACCTGCTGCAATGTACGTTCGCAAACCCTAGGCCGATCCTTCACATCATCATAGGAGAACCGGATGACAATCCAATCATCCAGCACCAAATCATTCTGCCGCTGCAAGTGATCGGCATACTGCCATCTGTTGACATCCCGCTGATGCGGCCCATATCCGTCAATCTCAATGCAGATCCGGTAAGGACTGCGTATCCAGGCAAAATCCAGATAACGGCTTCCTCCCTTAAAATCCGTCACCTGATACTCCGGAATCAAATCATCAAACTGCCCGATGGCCGGCCACCACACCTGCTCCAGAAACAACCGTTCCGCATGGCCATGCCCTTCATCCAAACGCCGTAAATCCTCACCACTCCTCCCTTTTCTGTGCTTACTCACAAAGGCTTCATACGCTTCCTGAAACGCCATATCACTCTCTCCTCCCGGCAAAAATAAAGCCGCTGCATCCCCTTTTTCAAAAAAAAGGAGACCAGCGGCGTGTGCTTCACGACCATATGCGATTGACAAGCCTATCATACCGTGAAAAAACATGACATGCAACTGCAATAGTAAGGAGCGGCATGTTGAGGGATGATAGCGGAACCAAGACTTCCGCTGTTTAAGCAAACGGAGCCTCCAACCCACAATAACGTCATGCAAACTTCCTCTATTTCGCCTCAGCAACGGCATTCACCATGCATAGAAGCCCAATAACGGAAACATGCCTTCCCCTATCGCCCCTAAAAACACAAGGTTACTCCAATAACGGAAATCCACCTTCCGCTATCTCATTCTCCACCACCGGCGCCATATACAACTGCACAACCACAGAACGCTACTGAGGATAACAAGTGAACCTTATACCTTCCCCTATCTCCCCTTACCCAGCTTAAAGTAATCAATGAGGAAGCTGCGGAACAGCTCCGCCACTGGTGTCAGCTTTTCTTCCTTGCGGCGGACCAGGCCGATGGTGCGGGTCACCTTGGGTTCGCTGATGCGGATTTTGGCCGGCTCCAGCGGGCTGATCTCCGTCAGCGCCATCTCCGGCAGCAGGCCCACTCCTAGCCCAGCGGCCACCAGACCGCGGATGGTGTCCGTCTCTTCCCCCTCGAAGCCGATCTGCGGCACAAAACCCGCGGCACGGCAGCCGTCCAACACAATGGAACGCAGCGAATACGCGTCACTGAACATCACGAAGGGATCGCCGCTCAGCTCATCCAGCCGGATTTCCTCCCGTTCTGCCAGGGGATGGTTCACCGGCACCACTGCATACAGCTCTTCCGTAAGCAGCAGCTCCCCGGT
>JAEWAA010000667.1 GCA_023391955.1 Bacillota bacterium
GCTCCAGCTATTGGCCGGTCTCCGACCGTCCGGATCTGGCAGTATTGGGGAGTGGAGGGGGGAGGAGGGGCGCACTCTGGAGCGCAGAGAGCTGCTGGCCACCTCCAGCTACGTGCACCAGAATCCGGAGCAGATGTTCTTCCTGCCTACGGTCCGGGACGAAATCCTGTACAGCCTCCGAAAACGGAAGCTTCCCCCGCAGGAGCGGCAGGAGCGGCTGGTTTGGGCCTCCGCCCGGTGCGGCCTCAGAGAAGAGCTGTGGGAGAGATCGGCATTCACCTTATCTGGCGGTGAAAAACGGCGGACTGCTTTGGCTGCAGCCGCAGCTCTCCGTCAGCCTTGGCTTCTTCTGGATGAGCCGACGGCAGGGCTTGATCCGGTTATGGCGGCGTCCCTGGCCGGGGAGTTGGCGGAGTGGAAGCGTGAGCAGGGCCGTGCAGGCGGCGGGATTATCATCGCCTCCCATGAGCTGGATCTGTTTCTGCCCTTGGCCGACCGGGTGGTGCTGCTGAGGGATGGCAGCGTTGCCGGTCAATGGAGCCCGCAGGAGCTGCTGAAGGACCCGTCGCCGTTGACCGAAGCAGGGCTCGGGGTTCCGGATAGCATCCGGCTGTCGTCTCTGGCAGGGGCGTGTTCTCCAGCAGCGGAAGACATTGCCCGCTCCTTGGCTGAGAAATTGGCTGCACGCTCTTCTGCAATGGCGGCACAGAAGGAGGAGGCGGAGCCCCAGGAAAGCCTCCTAGCGCAGCCGGACATGGTGACCGGGGAGAGTGTCGGAGCGGCCCTTGTGGCGCAGCAGCTGGTAGTCCCAGAGGCTATCCATGGGCAGCCACACCAGGAAACCCGCTTCGTCCGGTTATCCCGGTTAGATCCCCGGGCCAAGTGGCTGCTTTACGCCTTGTTCAGCCTAAGTCTGCTAATCTCCCCCCACTGGGGGGTAACCGCGCTGGGTGGTGTGGCGGTAGCGGCACTGGGTTTGGCTGCCAGTATTCCGGCCAAACGCTGGCTCAGGCCGGTTTTTGCCTTTGGCGGTTTTATTTTGACGGCGTTTGTAATCTCGGGTGTGGAGCTGTCCTTTCCCGGTGGGCAGACCCCCCCTATACATTTAGGATTCTCCTGGGAGCAAGGGCAGATTACGCTGAAACGGCTGACCCCTTTACTGCCGGTTCTGGCCGGTGGGGTCCTGTTCAATATTCTAACCCCTCCGTTATCCATCCAGAAAGGGCTGGAGGAGCTGCTGCGGCGTGTCCCGGTCGTCCGGCATGCCGGTGACACCATCGGTCTGGCGGTAGCCTTGATATTCCGGTTTATCCGCTTTTTGCCCGGTGAGCTTGGACGGATGGCGCTTTTGGCTTCTGTCCGCGGCAAGCCCGGCAGAGGCAGCCCGGGCAAGCTGAAGCTGCGACAGCTTCCGGCCTTCTTCATTCCGCTTCTTCTGTCCATGCTGCATCATGCCGAGGAGCTATCCTTTGCCTTGACGGCACGGGGCTATGGACGCAAGGGTGCAAAACGCACAAAAGCCGCCCCTCTCCGATGGCAGCGGAGTGATGGGGCGGCATGTCTGGCAGGCGTGTTATGCATGGCGGGAATGAACGCACTGCGGCTGATTTTTTGAAGGAGAAGAAAAAATCAGCTGACTTCCATATACAGCTTGGTACCGTCGAAATACTTGAATACCGCAACCTCGCCGACCATTTCAATAGACGCGATTTTCTTCAGTTTCCGGCGGAAGTCCAGATGATATTCCATGGATTCGAACAGCTTTTCCAAGGATGAAAGAGGAGCGGCCTCTTGATTGAAGAAGGTGACGGGAATAGTGTGCTGCTTAAATTTTAATACGGAAGGTTTCATCATACATTACCTCTTTCCAATAGTTCAAATTGTAAATGTATGTAGGCTCTCGTTGTTCTATGAAACTATCATAAATGAAAAAAGTTAAACGGTTTTCAGAGAGTTATCAAAGAGGGGTTATTTTTCTTAACATATTTTTAACGGAATTTGTCTAAATTTCGGGATAAGTGTAAGGATGTCGAATGCGTAAATGAGGCTAATCTGTGACTGTTGACGCAATGATAACGATTACAACGTAATATTCGCAATTAGGTTAAAGAAAAACTAGTTCTAAGGTCCCTGAACAAAACAAAACCGCAGGAGAATGTCCGGTAGCCGGAACCCTTCTGCGGTTTAAATTATTGTCTGTACAATCTTAACAGCTTCTTAATACTATGCTGATTCTTACTGTCCTCCGGCAAAAGTGATATGCAATTGCACAATCTCCGAACGGCTGCCCGTCCGGATGGGCGGACCCCAGAAGCCGTATCCGGAGGATACAACGGAATCGAATTCCCCCTTGATCAGATGGCCCCAGTCATTCTCGTAAATCCGCCGGGTGATGTATTGGGCGGGGGCAATCTGGCCCCGGTGAGTATGGCCCGACACCATGAGATCGATCCCATTGTCATTGGCAACATCCAGCTCATATGGCTGATGGTCCAGCAGGATCAACGGAAGATTCTTATCCGTCCCGCGCAGCAGCTCCTCCAGAGCAGCCCGGTCCTTGTCCGTTTTGTCCTTCCGGCCCACTAGGGTAAGCTGATCAGCCACGGTAACGGATTCGTCGTAAAGCACACGCATGCCGCTGTCCTCCAGGGCACGGATCAGCTCGTCCATAGCCCCCGGGTTGGTATCGTGATTGCCCAGGGTAGCGTACACCCCGTATTTGGCCTCCACCTGCTTGAGAATTCCGCCGAATCCCCGTCTGACAAAAGCATCCAGATCATCGTCGATAATATCTCCGGGATACAGCACCAAATCCGGCTGAAGCGCGTTGATTTCCTTCACCATCCGCTCCGCGTGGGCTCTTCCGGAGAGCAAACCAAAGTGCATATCAGAGGCCATCACTACATTCAATTGCTCTATTCCTTCCGCCTTTTTGGGGATGCGGATGTCATACTCCCGGACAACGGGATTGTAGGCGTTGTATGACCCATACACCATGATTCCCACCAAAACCGCCAGGGTCAGGACGCCTGCCCATTTTTGGACGGTTCTCCGGGGCAAAGCCGTCAGCCGCAGCACGAGCAGAGTCAGGTGCACAACCGGCAGAATCATGAGCAGTAGGGAGAATACCGCCAGCCAATAGGAACCGATGACACCCAGCACATCGGCATTGGGAACGAAGCGGCCCAGTATAAAGGAAATGGCCAAAAATCCGAGAACCACCGCATAAACCCATTTGAACCAGCCCGGCACAGCAGGCCTTATCCAGCGCCAGCCGCTGGCTCCGATATAGAATACCAAAAGTCCATATACCGCAAGCATAACCAATCCAATGACTATAAACATGAACGCCGCTCCTTATGTACGCCTTTTTCCCTATCCTTCATCATACGATCCCCGGACTTGCGGGTCAAATGGTCACCTGGCTCATCAAGAAGCAATGGCAGATTCAGGCAGGAAAATGAAAAACAAAAGCGAAATCCCAATGACAAGCATTTTTCGGCATATCCTTTTTATGAGGCACCGGTCGGTTGGAAAGTCAGAAAGGGGGGCGGCATGAAATGAGTGAATCCGCAGGGATACACCGCATTGGAATTGTCTATTTCAGCGGCACCGGGGGGACCGAGGCGGCGGCGCGCAGCTTTGCGGAACAGGCGCAGGCGAAGGGGGTGGCTGTGGGATTGGAGGAGTTGGGCAGAAAAGCAGGAGCCACGGCCCACAAAACGCTGCTGGAATCACCTGCGGGATGGGACTGCCTGATACTGCTGTTCCCGGTTTACGCTACCAATGCTCCCGCTCCTGTATATGAATGGATCCGAAGATGGCCCTCCTCGCTCGGACAAAGGATTGCGGTTCTTTCGGTCTCGGGAGGGGGAGAGGTCTGGCCCAATACGGGCTGCAGGGCGGAATGCTGCCGGCAGCTGGAAGAGAAGGGCTTCCGGGTGGTCTATGAAGCTATGCTCTGTATGCCCTGCAACTGGCTGGTGCCTAACCATGATCATGTGGCGATGCATCTTCTGGCCGCTTTGCCGCGGAAAACAGAGCTGATCCTCAGCCGGATTCTGTCCGGAAGCATCCGCCGCACATCTCACCGCAAGGGTTTCCTGGTTCGCCAGCTGGCCAAGTATGAGCAATCCGGCTCCCGTGGCTTCGCCCGGAAGCTCCGTGTGGACGCAGCATGCAGCGGCTGTGCCAGGTGCGCCCGTGACTGCCCCACCGGCAATATCAGGATGCACAACGGCCAGCCCGAGTTTGCCAATGATTGCTTGATGTGCTTCAAGTGTGTATACAATTGTCCCGTCCGTGCGTTACAATCTAACAATATCATGGTGCTGAAGCAGGGCTTCAGCCTCTCTGGGCTCCAAAGGAAAATGAAAGACACCCCACTGCTCCCTGTGAAGGAATGCTGCAAGGGAGTGCTGTGGGCCGGGGTCAAGACCTACTTGACAGACCGGGACGGGTTATAACATGAATGAAAGGCGGTTTTGACGTAAAATGATCAGAGTGGGTATCGTGGGGGCGACCGGTAAGCTGGGCCGGGATATTGCTGGACTGTTGACTCAGCGGGAGGATATGGTTGCGGGAGCAGTTATCGGGCGCAGCGGCAGCCCGTGGATCGGCCAGGAGTTGGGTGCGGTCACCGGCAGCGGCGAAACCGGACTGCGGATTACCGGCGATCTCCTGGCCACCAAGGATGATTGTGATGTTTATATCGATTGCACCCATGCCAAGGCGCTGATGGAGGATAATTACCCCGCTTACGCCCTGCTGCACAAGCCGGTGATTGTGGCAACAACCGGGTTTAGCTCTGAGGACCTGGAGCGGCTGGCGGGACTCTCCCAGTCCATGCCGGTGGCGATTTGTCCCAACTTCAGCATGGGCGTATATAAGTTCCTGAAGCTGGTCCGGCTGGCCGCCGAGGAATTCGGCCAACATGCGGACATCGATATTTCGGAAATCCACCACAAATTCAAGAAGGACCAACCCAGCGGAACCGCCAAAAAAATCAGGGAAACCATTGTGCAGACAGGTGTGGAATCGCCGGTTCATATGCACAGCATCCGGGCCGGACTGGTCATCGGAGAGCACAGCGTCTTATTTACCACCCCTGAAAATGAACGCATCGAGCTTTCCCACAAGGTCTATTCCCGGGAGGGCTTCGCCCAGGGTGTGTTTACGGTCATTCAATGGATCAACCAGCGTCCGGCAGGACTGTACGGGCTGGAGGATATTTTCGGGTAAAGCCTTTCATCAGAGCAGATTCGAACATAGAGGAGCATTAGACAGATGGATTTTTCAGTGGAATTTTTATCGTTTTTCGTCATTCATTCGGAGGGCTCCTCCGAGCAGAATAAACGCTACCGGCACTTTAAGACCCTCGACGGGGAGGAATACGAAAGAAGCGAGATCAAGCGTTTTCTGGACGGGGAATTCGCCCGGATTGTGAAACGCAAGGCGGAAAAGCATGCGCCAACAGAGGGCTGCCCCACCAAAATCGGCACCTTCGTGGTGGAGCCCGGCTATGAGCTGGGCAGCAATCCCAACTACAATATGATCGCCCGCTGCCGGGAGGCCCGTGACCGGGAGCAGTACCATAACGGCTGTGATGATCTACTCCGCGCCTATATCGGCACCAGCTCTGTGCGCGGCGGGGCGTTTATTGTAGCCCGGGCCGTCCTGCCTAAATATTTTGATGAGCCGTTTCTCTTTATCTTAAAATGCGATTTCGAGCCCAAGATTGCCCGCATAACCGATGAGCACAGTCTGGTGGGGCAGGTGGATATGGCCATCAGCGCCAAAAGCATCAAGTCCATCCAGTACCCGCATATGCCGGAGGAAGGGATGCTGGAGTACGGGGAGCTGAAAATCCATCAGGCGTCCCATGCCCGCTACTTCGAGGAATTCCTCGCTTACGTATCCTACGAGCAATCCGTGCCGGAGCTGGTGCAAAGCCAGGTGCTGGGGCTGGTTCAGGAATATATGGAGCAGAAGTATCAGCTCCCTCCGACGCCTAAAGCGTCGGCTCCGGTGAAAATTGCCGATGAAAGAGCTGTCCGCATGGTAGAGGCTGCAGGTGTGCCTGTTGGTGTGCACATGGACGCAGACGGGGATGGAGAAGGAGATGGAGAAGGAGAGGACCTCCCGTATATGGCGGCCGGCCCGGCCCCGGAGCCTACCTTAAGCGGCATTCCCTTCCTGGATGATACGCCCTACCCGGCAGCGCCTGAGGTGTCAACGGCCAATGCCAGCCCTGACATGCTCCAGGAGGCGCAGGCATATGAGCTGTGGGCCAACAGCGACAAACGCAGGCTGCAGGAGCGCTGGGACCATGAAACAGTGGTGGAGGCGGCGCAGCGGATCGTGGAGTTCCAGCCGGAGCTGGATCTGAAGTTCCATATCGGCGACACTTTTGTCAAAACCAAACTCTCCGATTACGGCAGCAAGGTTCATTTTGCCCGCCTGGGCAACCGGTATGTGGTGCTCTTGGAGGGGGAAGACTTCAAGTTTGACAAAGACTTTTCCCCTGTGGAGCTGCTCCAGCCCGAGGAGCTGGACCAGGTGGTGGACAGGCTGAAGGCGAAGCCGGAGGAATAAGCCCGAGGACCAAGCCAATGCCACGGTTCCGTTGCCGGGTTTGCCAAATCATCCTATAATGGGGACACGAGACCCGGTTTGCGGACGGGTGAAGGTTCAAGCGGAAAGGCAGGCGGAGGCATGGCGGTTCAAAAGGAACTGGATTATGCAATTGAATACGGCGACCCGGAGATTACAGGCGGCCTCTCTGTTTTTTCGGAGGAATTCGATGAGGCATATACTTATGACGGCAATGATTTAGGCTTGCGATATACGCCGGAAAGCACGGAATTTGTGCTGTGGGCGCCAACGGCTGCAGAGGCTCAGGTGATGCTCTATGAAGCCTGGGATTCGGCTCAAGGGGAAAGCCGCGCCATGGCCCGGGAGGACCGGGGGGTATGGCGTCTGTCCCTGCCTGGGGACCTGGCAGGGAAGCTGTATACCTACAGGGTGCGGATCGGCACCCAATGGAATGAAGCGGTTGACCCTTACGCCCGGGCGGTGTCGGTGAATGGCGACCGGGGAGCGGTGCTGGATCTTGCAAGCACCCATCCTTCCCGCTGGACGGAGGAGAAGCCTGCTTTTGTCCACCCGTTGGATGCCGTGATTTATGAGGTTCACATCCGGGACCTGACCATTCATCCTTCCTCCGGCGTGCAGCATAAGGGCACCTATGTGGGTGCCTGTGAAACCGGAACGGAAGGACCTGACGGAATCCCCACGGGCCTTGACCATATAGCGGGTCTGGGCGTAACCCATGTCCAGCTGCTGCCGGTTTATGATTATGCCACGGAAAGTGTGGATGAACGCTCGCCTTTGGAGCGCTACAACTGGGGCTATGATCCCAAAAACTATAATGTGCCGGAGGGCTCCTATTCCCTGGACCCGTATGATCCGGCCACCCGCATCCGGGAGCTGAAAACCCTGATTCAAACCTGCCATGACCGCGGACTGCGGGTGATTATGGATGTGGTTTACAATCATGTATATGACGGCTACCGGGCCAACCTGGCCAAGCTGGTGCCGGGTTATTATATGCGCCATAAACCTGACGGCAGTCTCTCCAACGGCTCCGGCTGCGGCAATGACACCGCGTCGGAACGCCCGGTGATGCGTAAGCTGATTGTGGATTCGGTGCTGTATTGGGCCAGGGAATACCGGATGGACGGGTTTCGTTTCGACTTGATGGGGCTGCTTGATCTGGATACGATGAATGAGATCCGCAGGCAGCTTCATGCCATGGACCCGTCTTTCGTGCTGCTGGGGGAGGGCTGGATTATGCCCACGGAGCTGGCCCCCGAGCGACGGGCAGATCAGGCCAATGCGGCGAAGCTGCCATGTATCGGCCAGTTCAATGACAACCTTCGGGATGCACTGAAGGGGAGCACCTTCGCGGAGAAGGAAGCCGGCTTTGCCGGAGGACAGTCCGGCTTCGAGCAGGATGTCCGGCGGGGGATTGCCGGGGCCATCGCCTATAACGACCGAACCAAGGGTTTTGCTCTGGAGCCGGTACAGTCTGTGGCCTATGTGGAGGCCCATGACAATCACACCCTGTGGGATAAGCTTGCCTTAACCAACGGCCATGAGGATGAAAACAGGCGGAAGAGACGGCACCTGCTGGCTTCTGCGGTGGTAATGACCTCGCAGGGGATGGCCTTCCTCCACGCTGGGCAGGAGTTCTTCCGGACCAAGGGCGGCGATCATAACAGCTACATAGCTCCCGATTCCGTCAACTGGCTGGATTGGGACCGCTGTGCCAGGGAACAGGCCGCAGTCAGCGATATTCGCCGGCTGATCCGATTGCGCAGGGAGCACCCCGCCTTCCGGATGCGCACAGCCGATGAGATTCGCGCATCCCTGGTATTCGAGCAGGCGGTAGAGGGGTGTATCGCTTTTACGCTGCGGAATCATGCCAATCATGACCCTTGCCGGGATATCTACGTGGTGCACAACGCCAATCCCTATACGGTTACAGTCGAAATTCCGTTGCCCGGCGTCTGGTCGGTGCTGTTCGGCCTGGGCAACCTCGGCCCCTTCGACAGGTTACGGGGAGGGATGCTGGAGGTTCACGGTTTAAGCTCCGTTGTGCTGGGTGTTATCGCTCCGCAACCCGGCTTTTATCCCGCCTAATCCCGGATGAATGGAAGAAAAATTTCCCTTCCGGTGAGAAATGTTACGGCATCCGGATGGAATGATGTGAAATAATGTCTGTATATACGGAATTTTGTTGATTTCCGGTACAGAACACAGTTCCATTCGGAGAGGAGATTCCAGCACAATGATCACATGGCGGGATACGTATAATGTAGGCGTCAGACAGATTGATGACCAGCATCAGGAGCTGGTGCACCGGCTGAATGATTTTATGGAGGCCTGCACCAATCAGAAGGGCAAGGAAAAAATCCAGGAGACCCTGGAGTTTCTCAAGGCATACACAGTGGAACACTTCCGGGACGAGGAGAAGCTGATGCAGAGCGTCCAATACCCGGAGCTTGCTGTACATAAGAAGGAACATGACGAATTTGTGCATGTTATCGATGAATTGCTCCAGCAGGTGAACACTCAGGGGACCTCCATTCTTACCACCATCAAGCTGAACCGGACGCTGGTGGACTGGCTGATCAACCATATTCAGAAGAATGATGGCAAGGTTGGCGAATATATCAAGCAGCATGCCTGACCGGAACTGCCGCAATTAAGCACACACCATCTCCGGGCTTCCTCAAGGGAGCCGGAGTTTTTTTACGGAAATAGGGGGATCGCATCATGAGGAAAACTGCAGTTTTGGCAGATGCCGTGCTGCTTTCCGTCACCTTTGTGTGGGGAATCATGTTTGTGTTTTTGAAGGAAGCGGTTGCCGTTATGCCGGTTATGACCCATTTGGCGGTCCGGTTTCTGTTAGCGGCAGGCATTCTGTGGATTGGCTATGCCTGTATGAAAAACAAGGAGCCGATGACATGGGCGGTTTGGCGCCGCGGGGCTGTGATGGGTGCACTGTTGTTTTTGGCGTTTATGTTCCAATCGGTAGGCACCCAGTTCACTTCAGCGTCCAATACCGGGTTCATCACCGGATTATGTGTGGTGCTGGTGCCTGTTTTGGGTGCGGTTTTTTACCGGATGAAGCTTTCTGTGGCGGTGGGAACGGGAGTCGGCATTGCCCTGGCCGGGCTGGCGGTCATGTCGCTGCGGATTCACGAACCGATGCAAATCGGGGACCTCATTGTACTGTTCGGTTCCTTCGCCTTCGCGCTCCACATTCTGATCACCGCCAAATATTCCGTGCTGCATCAGCCTTTTTTGCTGGCAAGCATCCAAATCACCGTGGCGGCGCTATTGGATTTTGTGGCTGCAGGCTGCTTTGAGAATATCGGAGAAGCATTGTCCCCTGCGGTTTGGACGGATATCCGGGTGCTGCGGGCGCTTCTGATTGGCGCTGTATTTGCAACGGCCTTTGCTTTTTGGGCGCAAACTCACTTTCAGCGTTTCACTTCAGCCACACATACGGCTATTATTTTTGCATCGGAGCCTGTTTTTGCCGCGGCTGCAGCAGTTGCCATCGGGGGAGAGAGCCTGAGCCGGCAAACACTCATGGGCGGGGCTCTGATATTAGCCGGGATCCTGCTGGCCGAGCTGAAGGGGACAGCAGGGGACAGAAAAGAAGAACCTTTATA
>JAEWAA010000668.1 GCA_023391955.1 Bacillota bacterium
CCTGCGGCGTTCCTGCCGCGCTTCCATCCGCCGCAGGAATTATCCGTCTGCCGTCAATTGCCGCAGCGGACCGGTGTCATAGTCCGTTTCCGCCTGATTGCGCGCATGAATGAAATCGTATAACGCCAGCTTCCAGCTCATGCCGGTCTCCTCCTGTCTTGAAAGTTGTCAGGTACAATATATGACAGTTGGAGAGGGTTCATGAATGGGAAAGGGGGCAATTTGGCATTTACGAACCGCAGGAAACCCGCTATACTTAAGGTAACGAAATTTTGAAATAAAGTTTCATTAGATGAAACTAAGGAGGTTAACTATTCATGGCTTATCAGGACCGCTATTCCGTCAAAAAGAAGCTCAGCGCAGGCGGCAAGGAATACGCTTACTACGATCTGCCCGCCTTATCCGCACAATTCGGAAGCATCGACCGCCTTCCCTTCTCCATCAAGGTGCTGCTTGAGGCCGCTGTCCGCCAATTCGACGGACGCGCCATCACAGAAGAGCATGTGAAGCAAATTGCCGGCTGGGCCGAGGGACGTGATGCCAATAAGGAAATCCCCTTCATCCCGGCGCGCATCGTGCTCCAGGACTTCACCGGCGTGCCTGTTGTCGTGGATCTGGCGGCCATGCGTTCAGCCATGAAGGCCTCCGGCGGAGATCCGAAGAAAATCAACCCCCTGGTTCCCGTCGATCTGGTCATCGACCACTCCATCATGGTGGATGCCTTCGGCTCAAAGGAAGCGGAGGAATACAACACCAAGGTGGAGTTTGAGCGCAATGGAGAGCGTTACCGGTTCCTCCGCTGGGCACAAACCGCCTTTGATAACTTCCGTGCCGTGCCTCCGGGCACCGGAATTGTCCACCAAGTCAACTTGGAATACCTGGCTTCCGTCACCGCCGTGAAAAATGTGGACGGCGAGCTGGTAGCGTATCCCGACTCCCTGGTGGGCACCGACTCCCACACCACCATGATCAACGGCTTGGGTGTCGTTGGCTGGGGTGTCGGCGGCATCGAGGCGGAAGCCTGTATGCTCGGCCAGCCTCTCTACTTCGTCACGCCGGATGTCATCGGCTTCAAGCTCACCGGCAGCCTGCCTGAAGGCGCCACCGCCACCGACCTGGCGCTGACTGTTACCCAGATGCTCCGCAGAAAAGGCGTCGTCGGCAAATTCGTGGAATATTACGGCCCCGGCTTATCCGGCATGAGCCTGGCAGACCGGGCCACCGTAGCGAACATGAGCCCGGAATACGGAGCTACCGTCGGCTTTTTCCCGGTGGACGACGAAACTCTGAACTACCTGCGCTTGACCGGCCGGGACGAGGAGCAAATCGCCCTGGTAGAGGCCTATTACAAGGCACAGGGCATGTTCCGTACGGACAGCACTCCCGACCCGGTATTCAGCGACACCATCGAGCTGGATCTGTCCACCGTGGTGCCCAGCCTTGCCGGACCCAAACGTCCCCAGGACCGTGTGGAGCTGTCCCGCATGAAGGAAGAATACAACGCCATCGTACGGGCGCCTGTAGACAAGGGCGGCTATGGCCTGCCGGAGAAAAAGCTGATTGAGGAAGAGGTCACCATCTATTCCCCGGACGGCAAAAGCTCTCTCATGCGCAATGGTGCTGTCGTCATCGCCGCCATTACCAGCTGTACCAATACCTCCAACCCCAGTGTGATGCTGGGTGCAGGCCTCGTCGCCAAAAAAGCTGTGGAGCGCGGTTTGACTAAACCCGCTTACGTGAAGAGCAGCCTGACCCCAGGCTCCCTGGTGGTCACAGAATACCTGAAAAATGCCGGACTCCTCCCCGCCCTGGAGGAGCTGGGCTTCCACGTTACCGGGTACGGCTGCGGCACCTGTATCGGCAACAGCGGACCATTGCCGGATGAAGTGTCCAAGGCCGTCGCCGACAACGATATGACCGTCGCCGCCGTCCTCTCCGGCAACCGGAACTTCGAGGGCCGGGTCCATGCCCAGGTGAAGGCCAACTACCTGGCTTCTCCGCCATTGGTTGTGGCTTATGCCCTGGCGGGAACCGTAAATATTGACCTTACCACCGAGCCCATCGGTTACGACAAAAGCAATACGCCGGTGTTCCTGAAGGACATCTGGCCCACCAACGAGGAAATCCAGGCAGCCGTGAAGGCGGCTATCGATCCCGCTATGTTCCGGGACAAATACAAGAACGTCTTCAATGCCAACGAACGCTGGAATGCCATCGAGGTGCCCGAGGGCGAGCTCTACGAGTGGGATGCCTCCTCCACTTATATTCAGGAGCCCCCCTTCTTCAAGGATCTGGCAGCCGAGCCCGGCCATATCGGCGATATCGGAGACGCGCGGGTGCTGGCACTGCTGGGCGACTCTGTCACCACTGACCATATTTCCCCTGCAGGGAACATCAAGGCGGATTCTCCCGCGGGCAAATATCTCATCAGCCATGGCGTCAAACGCGAGGACTTCAACTCCTACGGCTCCCGCCGCGGCAACCATGAGGTCATGATGCGGGGAACCTTCGCTAACATCCGCATCCGCAATGCCGTAGCCCCGGGCACCGAGGGCGGCGTCACCACTTACTTGCCCACAGGCGAGGTGGAGTCCATCTATGATGCCTCCATGAAGTACCAGGAGGCCGGCACCAATCTGGTGGTTATCGCCGGCAAGGAATACGGCACCGGCAGCTCCCGGGACTGGGCCGCCAAGGGCACCCTGCTCCTCGGCGTCAAGGCCGTCATCACCGAAAGCTACGAGCGGATCCACCGGAGCAATCTGGTAGGCATGGGTGTGCTGCCTCTGCAATTTGTGGACGGAGCCGATTGGAAGAGCCTCGGCATCACAGGCACCGAAACCTTTTCCGTGTCCGGCTTAAGCGATGATATCCAGCCCGGCCAGCAGGTCACCGTCACTGCGGTCCGCACCGACGGCAGCAGCTTTACCTTCCCCGCGGCCGTCCGCCTGGACAGTCTGGTGGATGTGGACTACTACCGAAACGGCGGCATCCTTCAAACCGTCCTCCGCCAATTAATGGCATAAACGAATGGTTCATCCTTTTCATCAACCGGCCTCCACTCCTGTGTGGGGGCCGGTTTAATAATATCCGTGAGCCCTCCCTAGGCCCGCCATATATCGCTTTTCGCCCCCTTGTCGTCCACTATCCCCTTTACTCAGGACCTCACTAAACTTCACAACAGATCGCTCCTTAATTTGAACCGCTCCTTACTTTCAATTTCACCTTACTTTGAACTGCTGCTTCATCATCCATCTCTCTTTACTCAAAAGGCTTCAGCTACCGGCAAATCACTAGAATTATTCTCCAAAAAATTACTTGAAACAAGAACAAATGTTCGTTATAATATGGGTATTAGTTCCAACAGACAGAAGGAGTGACGGCCGGATGTGTGCCTGCAGCGTTGCGATACAAGAACCAAATAAAGGCTTGTATATCCCCACTCCTCAACCTGTTCCATCGGGGGAACAGACATTTTGGGAACAGCTTCTGTCATCGGAGCGGGCATGTTCAGAGTACCTGTTTCAACTCAAATGGCCACAGGGGTTCCGTTGCCCATATTGCGGTCATGGACATGCATATGCCATCAATACGCGGAGGCAGCCTCTCTATGAATGCTCATGCTGCAAACATCAGACCTCGTTGACCGCAGGCACCCTCATGGAACGATCCCGTACTCCTTTAACCAAATGGTTTACAGCCATTTACTATATATCCAACCCGCACACAGGTATCAACGCCGTTGCTTTGCAGCATCTTCTTCATGTTACCTACAAAACCGCATGGAGCATGCTGCATGCGATCCGGCAAGCCATGTCCCATGACGAGAGTATGCTTCCGCTTTCCGGACAGGTACAGGTTCACGGCGCTACCTTGACTCTTTGGGAAACTGCCATCGGCTTTTTTGTTCCTCCCACTACCCCATCCGTTCTGGTTGGACTTTCCCTGACACAGGAGGGCAAACCGGCCCGTGTCCGCATGCAAGCCATATGTGCCAGCGATTATGATGGAGGCCAGCCCTCCGCTGAAGCCTTTACGGACTTTTGCGGCCTTCATCTCGCTCCAAAGGATCAAATTTCCTCTCTCGAATGCAAACGCTACGGCCCCCGCAAGCTAAAAAAGGGCTTGCCTCTCGTGCGTCAGACTGCAGAATGGTTGAACAGCACCTTCCATGGAATAGGCTCCAAATACAGGCAGCGGTATTTGAACGAATTTTGCTGCCGCATGAATTTGGTGCTGGCAGGGCTCAACCCATTCCACGAAATCAGCCTTATGTGTGCCCGTCCGATCTGCTATTCCTACTAAATCGTTCATCACTCTTGTGAGGTCTGCTTAATTTCCTCTACCTTCTATCTTGCTCCTCCTGATTAAAATCGGCTATCTGCCAGTCTCAATCCCTTCTTTGCTGCGTCCAATTTACGTTAAAGAGATACTCCTGCCCCTGTTCTATGCCCCCTTCCACATTACATTCCTTTTTCCTGAGCGAAGGGGAGAGTGGACGACAAGGAGGGGGCAAGCGATATACAAGGAGGGGAGAAGATGACTGTTCCCTCTCAAGGCTTTTCAGCCTTTGACTCACCCGGACCTCACCACCTCTGGGCACGATAAGTCTAGCCTCCCCTAGAGGCTGGATTGATATTGATATTGCCTTGGTGCTGGTGGTGGATGGAAGAAAGTGGGGACAGCCTCTATACTATCTATGTAGAATAGAGCTATGTACGAGTTTACTATCACACATAATGGAGGATGGCGCGGTGGGGATTTTGCGGGATACACATGCGATTTTTATTCTGTTTGCGAAGAATCAGGAGAAGTCCCGGGAGTTTTATCGGGATGTCTTGGGTATTGAGCCTTCCTTGGATGTGCCGGGGATGACGGAGTTTGCGATTTCGGAAACTGCTAAGCTTGGGCTTATGCCGGAGGAGGGAATCTCGAGAATTCTGGAAGGACGGATTCCCCACCCGCACCTTGCGGGCGGGGCGCCGCGGAGCGAGCTGTATTTGTATGTGGAGCATCCCGATGCCTATTTCGGCCGCCTGGAAGCCGCCGGAGGCAAGCAGGTGAGCGCAGGCTCGGTCCGTAATTGGGGGGACTATGTGGCGTACGGAACTGATCCGGACGGCCATCTGGTAGCATTCGCAGAAAAAAGGGAATAGCTAAAAAGATTGCAAGAGCAGAATAGCGGTAAACCCGCTGCTGCAACCTTTTTGAGCCTGAAGGCGTCTGTAAGGCTGGAGGTGATTCCCTTGAATAAATTAACCAAACGAATTTCTGTTGTTGTGCTGGCTGCCGCTATGTTGGGAGGGTCTGCCGCTCTTGCTTTCAGCGATATCGCTCAGGATCCCGCCCAAACCAAGATTGAATCCCTGCGTAAGGATGGTGTTCTTTCCGGAATGGACGGCGACCGTTTTGCGCCTAAGGAAGTCTTAACTTATGATCAGGGCATCCGGCTCCTGGTGAAGGGCTTAGACCTGAGCCTTGCCCATATCAGCTTCTTCAAGGCTCCCAAGGCCAGCGATTATTACACCCAAGTGCCGGATGATGCCTGGTACGCCGAGGATTTCATCATCGCCCAGTACAATAAACTGGAGGTTCCCCAGAATGTGGACCCGTCCAGTCCGTTGACCCGTGAGCAATTTGCTGTGCTTCTCCATAAAGCCCTTCAGCAAAAGGGGGATTATGCGGTCATTGAGCTGTACAATATTCTGGCCGATGAGACTGCCGTTGATCCGGCAGCTTCCGGCAGTATTCAGACGCTTTTGAACATGAAGATCACCAAGCTGGATGACAAGTCCCAATTCCGGCCGAAGGCAGGCATTACCCGTTCGGAAGCGGCAGATTGGCTGTATGAAGCTAGAGCCTTCGTAGCTAAGCATGCAGAGCATTCATCTTCGCCCGAGCCGACTCCTGCAGCCACTCCTGCCGGCACTCCGGGTTCCGTGCCTGGGGCTACTCCTGTTCCTGCAGCAACCTCAGCTCCAGCTGTGGAAACTCCTGTTGTATGGAGTGAAGCCTCCGTAACCCTGGAGAAGGCCGCTGACGGTGTAAACAAGGCTGCCGTCACCATCCAGGTGCCCCATCCCGGTTATGGCGCTGTGATTACCGGCATTGATTTTACCGGGGACAAGGAAGCGGTCATCCGCTACAAGCTGACTCCGCCCAATCCGGACATGATGTATCCGATGGTGATCTCCAAGGTAGATCTGGCGACATACCTCGCTTCGGACTTTACCGCTGTCACCGCCCAGCATGCAGACTAGAAATATGCAATGCCAACAGGCCTCTTGCCATTGCCCAGCGCAATGATAAGAGGCCTTTTTCCGTTCAGAGGAAGGTTATGGTTGT
>JAEWAA010000018.1 GCA_023391955.1 Bacillota bacterium
CACAGCAAAATCGCCGAGCTGGCGGCAACTCATGGCGATCCCCAATATGGAGCGCTGGATGCAGCCGAAATTATCAAGCGGATGGACGTGGGTTTTGACATTGCGGGCAATTCTACCAAGGAACCCAGCTACACCTTCCAGCCTAGACGGGTGAAGGCGGGGCTGACCAAACAAGAGATTGCCTATGTGGTGGAGCATCAGGATAATTTGCCCGGCGTGAGTATTGTGGAGGAAAGCGCCCGGGTATACGACGAGAATACCATTGCCGCCCAACTGGTGGGATACCTGCGCCCCTTCTCCACCGCCCGCAACCAGACCCAGTCCTATCTGAATTTCTATAAGGATAACCCGGGGGAGTACCTGAACGAGGAATTTGTTGGCTTCGACGGGCTCGAATTCCTGTACCAGGATGAGCTCCGGGGCAAAAACGGAAGCAAATCCTATCCGGTCAATTCCCGCTCCCAGATCATCGGACAGGTGACCATCACCCCGCCGGACAAGGGTCACAACCTCTATCTTACGCTGAAAAAGGATGTGCAGCTGGCAGCGGAGAATGCCATCGTCAAGCAACTGGAGTACATGAAAAGCCGGGAAGCGGAGCAGCTGAAGTACCCTGCACTGGGCAAAAACGCTCTGGCCGGTTATGCTGTCGCCATGGAGGTGGATACGGGCCGGGTGGTGGCTATGGCCAGCATGCCCGACTATAACACCAACATCTGGTCGAAGGAGCGGATTCCCACCGAGGAGTACAACAGCATCCAGTTCCAGTACATCAACGGCACCATCCGGGAGCGGTTTGCCGATATCCAGGATAACAAGGAGCGGAGCAAACATCCCAGCTCCCTGGTTCCCCTGGGCTCCACGATCAAGCCGCTGACGGTGCTGCTGGGGATGAATGAAGGCATTATCGGGCCCAATGAGCGGTACGCGGACCCTACCACCTTTGTGTTCGGCAAGGACAAAAGCTCCATCAGCAATTCGGACAAGCATAACTACGGCATCCTGACACCCGCCTTGGCGCTCCAGTATTCCGCCAATACCTTCATGGGGGAGATGGTGGGCAACCGGATGTACATGAGCTCCAAATACCCCTCTTTTCCCAAGGCAGGCAATGCTATCGAGGTTTGGGACTCCTACATGAAAAAATTCGGCCTGGGCCAGCTGACGGGCAGTCAGCTCCCGGGGGAATATGCAGGGGACCCCTATTACTTCGAAACGGCCAAGCGGGAATCCGCCCAGTCCGTGCTGATCTACGCCTCCTTCGGGCAGCAGGCCCGCTATACCACGCTGCAGCTGGCTCAATACGCTTCCATGTTGGCCAATCACGGGAAACGGTACCGGCCGGTCTTCGTGGACCGGATTACCACCTATGACGGCCAGCTGGTCCGCCATGTGGAGCCGGAGCTGCTCGCCCAGGAGGATTTCCCCGCTGCTTACTGGAAAGTGCTGGAGGATGGCATGAAGCAGGTATTCGTCACCGGCTTCGACGGCGTCAGCTACTCCGTTGTTCGCAAAACAGGAACCTCGCAGCAGCAGGTAGCCGGCCAGTTTGTGGAAAATGCGGTGTTCATCGCCTATGCTCCGGCAGACAAGCCCAAGCTGGCGGTGGCGGTGGTTATACCCGAGGGCGGCTTCGGCTCCTGGGGAGCAGCCCCCATCGCACGGCAGATTTTCGACGCATATGATGAGCATTACGGTCTGTATGGTGTTCCGAAAAACAGCCAATAAAGCCTAAAGCCCTATAAAGGACCCGTCTTCCCCCCGGAAGGCAGGTCCTTCTTGCAGTTGGCATCCTTCCGCGAAGTTGTTACACTATATAGTGGAACGTTACATTGAAGGAGGTCGAAGCATGAAAACCCCGCTCACCACTGGGGAGACAAACGACAATTTGGAGCAGCGCAAAAGGCGCAACCAGTTTTCCATACGCATTAACATGTTCTTTTTCGCCACCTTCCTGCTGTTCTCCACCTTGCTGGGAAAGCTGGCCGTACTCCAGTTTGTCCAGGGGGAGGAGCTGTCCGCCCTGGAAAGAATCTGGCAGAATAAGGATGTCCCAATCGCTCCTATCCGGGGAAATATCTATGATGCAGACGGATACCCCATCGCATACTCCTTGTCTTCCCAATCCTTGTTTTACCAGCTGCGGCTGGATAAGAAGCCGGAGGAAACCATTGAATTGGCCAAACGCCTGGCTGACGCCTTCCTGATGCTGGCTCCTGAGGACAAAAAAGCGGCATCCCCCAGCGCAGAGGAGGTTCTGCAGCGTATGGATACCGGCTTCAAGCTGGATGGCAGCCAGGCAGACAAAAGCATGGGCTATTCCTTCAGCCCCCGCCGCCTCAAGGCGGATCTGACCCAAGCGGAGATTGCTTTTTTCACGGAACACCGGGACGAGTTTGAGGGTGTGGAAATCACCGAGGAAAGCACCCGGAAGTACGATGACAAAACCATTGCGGTGCAAACCATCGGGTATCTCCGGCAGTTTTCCACCGCTATCAACCCCACCCTGCCCAAGTCCTTCCTGGACTATTACAAAGCGGACGGCATGAAGGACATCTACCAGAATGATGAGCTGGTGGGCTTCGACGGGCTGGAGTTCATGTATCAAGAGGAACTGCGCGGCAAGGCCGGCAAAAAAACCTACCGCATCAACTCCAAAGCCCAGATTATGGAGCAGGTGGAGCTGACTGCGCCGGTGAAGGGGAACAATCTCCATTTGACCATCGACAAGGATGTGCAGCTAATCACCGAACAGGCCATTGCCGATCAACTGGCTGCCATGAAAAAAGCTCCTGCCGGCTCTTATGCCGCCAGAGGCGCCAAGGCGGTGGCAGGCTACGCCGTTGCCATGGAAGTGGACACAGGCAAGATCATCTCCATGGCCAGCTACCCGGACTATGACCCTGTGGTGTGGGAAAGCGGGCGCATCTCGCCGGAGAATATGGCGGCCATCAATTACCGTTACACCAACGGCGCCGTACGGGAGCGCTTCGGAGAATTCGCCGACCCGCTGGAGTTCCGCAAGCACCCCAGCTCACTGGTCTATCTGGGCTCTACTATGAAACCCCTTAGTGTGCTGGTGGGTCTTAACGAGAACATTATCACCGCCAACGAAAAATATGCCGACCCGGTTACCTTCTACTTCGGCAGGGACCGCAATTCCAGCGTCAGCAACTCGGACAAAGCTTATATGGGCACTCTGACTGCGGCCACAGCCATCCAGAAATCATCCAATACCTATATGGCGGAAATGATCGGAAATCGGCTTTATTTCAGCAAAAATTATCCTGCTTACCCGCAAAGCGGCAATGCGCTGGAGGTGTGGGACAGCTATATGAAAAAATTCGGCCTGGGTGTGCTGACGGGCAGCGGCTTCCCCGGCGAAAGCGAAGGGCTGGCGGACTATGTTGCCGCCGCCAAGCGGGACGGTCCGCAGCCGACCCTCATATATTCCTCCTTTGGACAGCAGGGGAAGTATACGGCGCTTCAGCTTGCACAATATGCAACCATGCTGGCCAACCACGGCAAACGCTACAAGCCGCAATTCGTCGACAGGATCACTACCTATGACCAGGAAGTGGTGAAGACCTTCCAGCCTGAGCTGCTGGATGAGGTGAAGTTCCCGGAGGCCTATTGGAATGTGCTGAAGGAAGGCATGCAGTCCAACGTACAGGGTTTTGAAGGCGTCAATTATACCCTTGTCCGGAAAACAGGCACCTCCGAGCAGTCCATCGCCGGAGGCAATGTGGACAATGCCGTGCTGATCGCCTACGCGCCGGCGGAGAAGCCCAAGCTGGCCGTAGCGGTGGTTGTGCCCGAGGGAGGCTTCGGCTCCTGGGGAGCGGCTCCAATCGCCCGCAAGATATTTGATGCTTATGATGCAAAAATAGGGCTGGACGGCGTCCCCAAGGGATTGCCCCAGCAATAAGCCATTCAGACAGGCCGGAGGGCGCTCCGGCCTGTTTTTTGCCGTGTTGAAGCCTTTGGTGTATGCCCCCAACTGTGGTATACTTATGTATCATTATGGATACCGGTCCTAGGGTTTTCAGATACACCCTGTTCAAGGAGACGGTACAATAGTTTGGAGTGGAAGCATAAATGTGCGGTATTGCCGGTATGATGCTGTTCGATGGTAGTGTTCCCGATATGAGCGTACTGCGCCGGATGAGCGATGTGATCGTGCACCGGGGTCCGGATGATGTGGGATTTTGGACCGACCCGGGAATCGGGCTGGCCTTCAGACGCCTGTCCATCATCGATTTGAAGGAAGGCCATCAGCCGTTGGCCAATGAAGACGAGTCTGTGTGGATCACCTTTAACGGTGAAATCTATAACTATAAAACCCTGCGCGCCCAGCTGGTGGCCAGGGGCCATATCTTCCGGACCAATACGGATACGGAGATTATCGTCCATCTGTACGAGGACCATGGCGAGGATTGTGTGAAGCTGCTCCGGGGGATGTTTACCTTCGCCATTTGGGACCGGAACCGGAAGCAGCTGTTTATTGCCCGCGACCATTTCGGCATTAAACCCTTGTATTATCATCTGTCCGGCGGGAAGTTTCTGTACGGCTCGGAGATCAAGAGCATCCTGGCTACCGGCGAGGTCCGCCGCAGCATCCGCCCGGAGAGCTTCCTGAACTATCTGACCTTCCAGTATGTGCCGGACCCGGACACCATGTTCGATGGCATCTCCAAGCTGCCTCCGGCCACAACCATTACCGTTAAGCCGGACGGAAGCTACCGCCTCAACAAATATTGGGACCCCATGTTCGAGCCCGTTAAGCGCTCCTTGGAGGAGGATATTGAGGAGCTGCGGGAGCGGCTGAAGGACTCGGTGGTCCATCATATGGTCAGCGACGTGGAGCGGGGCTGCTTCTTGTCCAGCGGCATTGATTCCACCGCCATTGCCGCCCATATGCGCGCTATCGAACCGATCCGGACCTTCTCCGTAGGCTTCGAGGGGAACAACAACGAAACCGTCATCGCCCGGGAAACGGCTGCGGCTTTGGGGACGGAGCATTATTCCAAGGTCATTACCGAGAAGGAATTCTTCGATGCCATCCCATCGGCGGTGTGGCATCAGGATGAGCCTGTTGCCGACCCTTCAGCCATTGCCCTGTACCATGTGGCCGAGCTGGCCAGCGAGCATGTGACAGTGGTATTGTCCGGTGAAGGGGCGGACGAGCTGTTCGGAGGTTACCGGATCTACCGGGAGCCGCAGGCGCTGCGGTCCATGGAGTGGATGCCCCTTGGCATGAAGCGTTCCCTGCACCGGCTGTTCGCGATGCTGCCTGCCGGCATGAAAGGCCGCAACTATCTGCTGCGGGGAACGACGCCGTTGGAGGAGCGGTTTTTGGGGAATGCCAAAATCTACTCCGAGGACATGAAGGCGGAGCTGGTGCGTTTGAACCATGAAC
>JAEWAA010000029.1 GCA_023391955.1 Bacillota bacterium
CGCGCCAGCTGCTCAGCGTGGCAGCCGTCACGCCCAGCGAGCGGGAGACCGTGTCCAGATCCTCACCGCGCAGCAGCTGCAGAACCGCCTCGCGTTTGCGCTGGCGCGACATGCGCCACCGCGGCCCAACCCGGCCGCATCCTTCATCGTCTCTGTCATCGTCATCACCCTTCTGCGGATCCCGTCCGCTTATAGGGTGTCTCACGAAACTGTGGGGCGGAGGAAGGATTACAACACGCAGAGACCCCATTCTTCCTTAGGCTATCAGACGCCGCAGGCGTTCTCCAAAGCCCTACGAACCGCGAGGGGCCATCACGCTGCGCAACGGACAGGCTCCGCGCGCTGGCCCCTTGCTCCTGTCGCGCCATCCGGCGTATCACCGTAATCGGCCGCTCAAGGCCGCCTTACGAAGCGTGTCGTGCTGTGTGAGTTTACGTCGTTAACGACGTCATTTTTGACGTCAACAAAGGCGTCAGCAATGCGGCACGAGATACTGACAGGCGTGGAGCGCCGGCGGCGGTGGTCGCGCGAGGACAAACTCAAGATCCTGAGCGAAGTGGGCGTGGAGGGCGCAAGCGTTTCCGATGTGGCCCGGCGCCATGACGTCACCCGCCAGCATCTGTACCAATGGCGGCGGGAACTGCGCCGCAAACACCTGGCCACAATCGAGCATCCGAGCTTGGTGCCCGTGGAGGTCGCTGACGATCCGGCAACGGCCATTTCTGTCGCCGGGCAGGATACCGATCTTCAGCGCATCGAGATCGTCTTGTGCAACGGCCGCATCGTCAGGGCGAGCGCTGTGCTGCCCGAGGCTGTGCTGATGCGCCTGATCCGCCTGGCGGAGGCCGCATGATTGGACCGGGTACAGGCGTACGGGTTTATCTCGCCTGCGGTGTCACGGACATGCGCAAGGGCATCGATGGATTAGCGGCCATCGCGCAGGATGTGCTGGGCCAGAAGTCCACCGGCGGCGCGGTGTTTGCCTTCCGCGGACGGCGCGGTGACCGCATCAAGCTGCTCTACTTCGACGGGCAGGGATTTTGCCTGTACTACAAAATTCTTCAGAAGGGCCGTTTCCCATGGCCATCTCCAGCTGATGGAACGGCGCGGCTGACCTCGGCGCAACTGGCGATGCTGTGGGAAGGAATCGACTGGCGCCGGCCGCACTGGGGCGCGCCACCGGCCCGCGTATCGTGATGTGGTGCTTCCACTACCGTGCTGATTATGCATCATAAAATGCTGCGCGGTCGGCTGGATTCTGCTAAGCTTCCCGCCATGGATGCTTCGTCTGAATCGTTGCCCGATGATGTTGCCGCGCTGCACGCGATCATCGCCGCACAACAGGCCGAGATCCAGAAGCTGACGTCATCAGCGAGAGCTTATGAAGCCCTCATCGAGGCACTGCGGATCCAGATCACCCGGCTCAAGAAGCAGAAGTTTGGCGCATCGTCCGAGAAGATCGCCCGTGAGATCGAACAGCTCGAACTCGCTCTAGAAGGGCTCGAGATCGAACGCGCCGCGGCAGATTCGAGGCCCGACGAGCCGGACGACGAGCCTACCTCGATCCCTGAGCGCTCAACACCGCGCCGACGCGGCAAACCCCGCCTGACCGGCGACGTGATCCGCGAGCGCATCGTGCTTGATCCCGGCAGCTGCTGTCCGGATTGTGGCGGCGCGTTGCGGCTGGTCGGCGAGGACGTGTCCGAGATCCTCGACTTCGTGCAGGCCAAACTCAAGCTGGTCGAGACGGCACGGCTGAAGAAGTCCTGCCGCCGCTGCGAGGCGATGGTGCAAAGCCCCGCTCCAACCCGGCCAGTGCGGCGAGGCATGGCAGGCCCGGGCCTGCTCGCGCATATCCTGGTCAGCAAGTTCGACGATCATCTGCCGTTGTACCGTCAGGGCGAGATCCTGGCGCGCCTGGGCGCGGATATTCCGCGTTCGACCCTGATCGACTGGTGCGGTCAGGCCGTTGCAGCCCTCAAGCCGCTGACGGCGCTCATCAGGCGGCACGTCTTTGCAAGCACCCGGCTGCATGCCGATGACACGCCGATCCGCGTGCTCGATCCCAAGGTGGTGGTGGCCTCCCAGGGAACCCGGCGGGCGGTCAAGGAGGGGCGGATCTGGGTCTATGTTCGTGACGACCGCCCGTTCAGCGGCGGGGATCCGCCGGCCGTGGCCTACTTCTTCTCCGTCGATCGCAAGGGTATTCGTCCCCAGGAGCACCTCTCCGGCTTTGACGGCATCCTGCAGGCTGACGCCTATTCCGGCTTCCGGGCTCTGTATGAGCCTGATCCGGTCAGTGGAATGGCGCGGATCCGGCAGGCGGGATGCTGGGCGCATCTGCGGCGCGACTTCCACGACATCTGGAAGAGCACGCAGTCGACACTTGCGGCGGAGGCGCTCGCGCAGATCGGCGCGCTCTACGACATCGAGCGGGCGATCACCGGACAGCCGGCCGAGACGCGCCGTGCCGTCCGGCAGGACAGGAGCAGGCCGAAGGTGGAGGCGTTCAAGGCCTGGTGCGAGCGTCAGCTTCGGCAGCTTCCCGGCAAGGGCGAGTTGACCAAGGCGATCCGGTACGGACTGAACCGATGGAAGGCCTTTGCCCTGTTTCTTGATGACGGGCGGGTTGCCATCGACAACAATCCGGCCGAACGCGCGATCCGGCCGGTGGCTCTGGGACGGAAGAACTTTCTGTTCGTCGGCTCGGATGCGGGTGGGGAGACACTGGCAGATGCCATGACGGTGATCGAGACGGCCAAAATGAGCGGGCTTGATCCGGAGGCCTACCTGCGGGATGTTCTGGCGCGGATCAACGATCACAAGATCAACCGGCTTGATGAACTTTTGCCGTGGAACTGGCAGCCCACGGGCGTCCCACAGGATCAGGCAGCCTGACCATGGCAGCGATTGCGCACGTGCTGACCCTTGCTCGCGTCGCCGAATTGTTGGGAGAATGAAGATCTGCTCTATGAGATCAGCATCGAGATGGAGCCCGAGGACGGCATGATCGGCGTACATGGTGTTGGCGATGATTACACGCCCGCCTTTACCCAGTACGGGATCGAGAACCTGCGCTACTTGATCGAGCTCTACAAAGCCGACGCTCAACGCGTGTCCGATACCTCGTACCCACAATCAGACGCCGGGTCCTGATCGGCCGGTTACGTTGGATCGTCTTCTTCACCATGCGGTGGTGATCCAGATTGAAGGATCGAGCTACCGCTTGCGTCAGCATGCCGAACTGGTTCCCGAGCACGTGCGCTCGAAAGCCCTGATCACGCCGCCCCCGGCACCGAGGCGCCGTGGCCGACCACCTGGAGGGACATCGACAGATCATCCAACCGGCTGATCACCGGAAACAGCCCCACCCATCAGGTAGGGAAAATTGAAGGCCCACAAATGCGGAGGCTTCAACGCCCGTTGACACCGGCTCGTCGATACGTCACTGAAGCGGGGAACGTGACCTTCTGGCCGAAGCCGTTCACGTGCATGTTCGCGGCTCCCACCACGTCGCGGTGGCCGGAGAACCCGCACTGTTTGCATTGCCAGTCCCGGCCCTTGGGTCGGTGGCGATGGCCGCATTGCGGACACCGGGAGGATGTCCCGCCGGGTAGCAGGGGCGCATTGCTGCTACCCCCGCCCCCTCAGAAC
>JAEWAA010000040.1 GCA_023391955.1 Bacillota bacterium
TCCCTAAGCGCCGCGGAAATGACGGAGCTGGCAGACAACGGAAGCGCCGAGCTGCAATGCCATTCCAACGCCCTGCACAAGCAGGTGAATCCGAAGGAATCCTATCTGTCCGGGAAGCTCGAACACGGAGGCAAACCGGAAACGGATGAGGAGTACACCAGCCGCATCCGGCAGGATACCCTGTCCTGCTCAACGGAGCTGAGGCGTTTCCGGTCCAAGGCCGATGCTTATGCCTATCCGTATGGTATGTTCAACGCAAAGGTTCCCGGACTTCTCCAGGAAGGCGGCTTCCGCTATGCCTTTACCGTCCAGCCGGGGATTGCCAGCCGCAAAACCAACTGGATGGAGATTCCGCGGATTAACGCCGGCTCTCCGTTTATGACCCCGAAGCGGGTTCACAAAAACATCATGAGAAAGCTGCATTAAAGTGATGGCCTGCTCTCCGGCTTACGGGGGCGGGCTTTTCTTTTTTTACTTTGCCGGCTTGCGGCTCCCTTCCTCCCGGTAAAACTCTTGGGCCCGCGCCACAAAGGCGTGTACGGCGGTTTGTACGCTTCCCTCGGTATTCAAAATCAGGGAGGTGGTGCGGATGGCAGCCAACAGCTCAGGCAGTTGAACGGCCTTCATCTCCGAACTCCCTCCGCCAAGGGTCCGCTCCAGGTAGGAGGCGGGCAAGAGCGTTGCACAGCCCAATACGGAGCCTAAACGAAGAATAGCTTCGAAGGAGTCGATCTCCATTTTCACATTGGGATAAGCATCATGCTGCTCGAACAGCTCGTCCATGAGAACACGGTACCAGGTTCCTTTGGAAAAAAGGATCATCGGCAGCTGATGCAGATCCTTCATGGTCAGATCCGTCCGGCCCAGGTACGGATGCCCTGCAGGCAGCACCAGAGACAGGTGGTCATCGAACAAGGGGTAACATTCCAGTCGGGGATGGTCGATCATCGAGGCTACCAGTCCGAAATCGGCTTTATTTTCCCGAACCAGGTCGACGATTTCATGGGTTTTGCCGGTAATGGCCTGAATGTCGGTTTGCGGGTGGTCCTTATTGAACAGGGAAATGATCTCCGGGAGGCTGGATTGCAGGGTGGTGAGACTGGCCCCGATGGTAATGCTCGACGGCATCTCGGGGGAGATGAAGGGCCGCAGCCGGGTTTCGAACTCGGCGGTCATTTCCCGCATGCGCAGCGCATAATCATAGCAAATGCGGCCTGCCCGGGTCAGCTCCAGGCGTTTGCCCCTGCGCTCGAAGAGGGCGACACCCATCTCCTCCTCCAGGTGCATGATTTTCCGGGACAATGCGGGTTGGGACAGATTCAGTACCCGGGAGGCTTTATTCAGACTTTCCTGCTCCACAACAACAGCGAATATATCCAGATTATTCTGCACGGGGGTTATCCTCTTTTCTCTCATATAGCGAACATACATAACCCATTATAATAAAAATGCACTTCCCTATTAAGCCATAAAGCGTTAACATAAGAGGAGACACAGAATGTTCACATTTAGAAATGCAGCGTTTACATGAGAAATAATAGGGAAAATGGTAATATGAGTTTTGTGAACGGTTTGTGACAACGCTGCTGAGAGGGGTTTTTGCGTATGAAGGGGAATTCCTATTTCTACCGTAAGCTGCATTCCCTGCTGGGCGTCATTCCGGTGGGCGCATTTCTTGTGGAGCATCTTTATACCAACTACGCAGCGTATCACGAGGGGCATGAGGGCTTTCTTGCCAAGGTGGAATGGCTGAACAGCCTTCCGCTGGTATTCTTTATGGAGCTCTTCGGCATCTGGCTGCCCATCCTGTACCATGGTGTGTACGGCTTGTACGTGGCCTATACCGCCCGCTACAACCCCAAGCAGTACGGCTATTTCCGCAACTGGATGTTTACTCTGCAGCGGGTGACGGGCGTGATTACGCTTCTGTTTATTGTCTGGCATGTGTTCGAAACCCGGGTTCAGGTGGCGTTGGGGAATGTGGCCCATGACCAATTAGGCGTGCGGATGCATGAGATCATCAGCCAGCCCTGGGCATTCGTGATTTATGTGATTGCGGTGGTGTCGGTTTCGTTCCACTTCGCCAACGGCATGTGGTCCTTCCTGGTCAGCTGGGGCATTACCATCGGTCCGCGTTCCCAGCGGATTTCCGGCTATGTGTGGATGGGCGTATTCGTGGTGATGTCGGTGATGTTTATTCTGGCGCTGACGGCATTCGCCGGTATGGACTTCAGCCAGCGGCCCGTGACGGCGCTTCTGTAACCTGATTCTTCTAATTATTTCAGGCTTTCCTTCGGAAAGCCCCAGCTCATGCTTACGATGCAGGTTTTCTTCCAGAAAACCTTTAGCTTATGCTTACGATGCAGGCTTTCCTAACGGAAAGCCCTGAGGAGGGGACGGATATGGTGACTTCGAACATTATTGTGGTCGGCGGCGGTTTGGCCGGTCTGATGGCAACGATTAAAGCCGCGGAAGCCGGCGTTCATGTAGATCTGTTTTCCCTGGTTCCCGTTAAGCGCTCCCATTCGGTGTGTGCTCAAGGGGGGATTAACGGGGCCGTCAATACCAAGGGGGAAGGGGATTCCCCGTGGGAGCATTTTGACGATACGGTGTACGGCGGGGACTTCCTGGCCAACCAGCCTCCGGTCAAAGCCATGTGCGAGGCGGCACCGGGCATTATCCATCTGATGGACCGGATGGGGGTTATGTTTAACCGGACTCCGGAGGGTTTTCTCGATTTCCGGCGTTTCGGCGGCACCAAGTACCACCGCACTGCCTTTGCGGGAGCGACTACCGGCCAGCAGCTGCTGTATGCCTTGGATGAGCAAGCCCGGCGCCAGGAGGAAGCGGGGCTTGTAACCAAATACGAGCATTGGGAGTTCCTGTCCGCTGTTCTTGACGATGAAGGAGTGTGCCGCGGCATTACCGCCCAGAACCTGCGCAGTATGGAAATTGAGGTGTTCAAGGCGGATGCCGTCATCCTGGCTACGGGCGGACCGGGTATCGTGTTCGGGAAAACCACCAACTCGGTGATTAACACTGGCACGGCCGCCTCAGCTGTTTACCAGCAAGGGGTCCATTTTGCCAACGGCGAGTTTATCCAGATTCACCCCACGGCTATTCCCGGGGATGACAAGCTTCGGCTGATGAGTGAATCCGCCCGCGGTGAAGGAGGCCGGATCTGGACCTACAAGGACGGCAAACCCTGGTACTTCCTGGAGGAAAAATATCCTGCCTACGGCAATCTGGTGCCGCGGGATATTGCAACCCGTGAGATTTTCCACGTGTGTGTGGATTTGAAGCTGGGGATCAACGGGGAGAACATGGTTTATCTGGACCTGTCCCACAAGAACCCCCGGGAGCTGGACATCAAGCTGGGCGGCATTATCGAAATTTATGAAAAATTCATGGGTGAGGACCCGCGGAAGATTCCCATGAAAATCTTCCCTGCTGTTCACTATTCCATGGGCGGACTGTGGTGCGATTATAATCAAATGACCAATATCCCCGGGCTGTTCGCCGCTGGGGAGTGTGAATACCAATATCACGGCGCCAACCGGCTGGGAGCCAACTCTCTTCTGTCCTCGATTTTTGGCGGGATGGTGGCGGGGCCGAAGGCCATTGAGTACGTTCGCGGGCTTGACAAGCATGCGGAGGATATTTCCTCCACGGTATTTGAGCGGGAGTCCCAGAAACGGGTAAAGCAATATGAGCACCTGCTCAAAAAAGACGGCAATGAAAATCCCTATGTCCTCCACAAGGAGCTGGGGGATTGGATGACAAACAATATGACAGTGGTGCGGGTGAACAAACGCCTGGAGGAAACCATCGTCAAGATAAAGGAATTGAAGGAGCGTTACGCCCGGGTCAATGTGAACGACACCTCCCGCTGGAGCAACCAGGGTGTGGCCTTCACCCGGCAGCTGTGGAATATGCTGGAGCTGGCCGATGCCATGACGCTGGGGGCTCTGCTCCGGGATGAAAGCCGCGGTGCCCATTATAAGCCTGATTTTCCGGACCGCAACGACGAAAAATTCCTGAAGACCACCATCGCCACCCATCATCCCGACGGGCCCAAGATCACTTATGAGGCTGTGGACACCTCGCTGATTACACCGCGGAAGCGGGATTATACCACCGACAAGAAAAAGAAGGGGGCGCAATGACTATGGCTGAAGCAGCGGCAAAACGCTCCATCAAATTCATCGTCACCCGGCAGGACAGCTCGGATAGCAAGCCGTATACGGAGGAGTTCCAAATTCCGTACCGTCCCAATATGAATGTGATTACAGCGCTTATGGAAATCCAGCGGAATCCCGTGAATGCGGACGGCGGTTCGACCTCCGCCGTTTGTTGGGAGTCCAATTGTCTGGAGGAGGTC
>JAEWAA010000335.1 GCA_023391955.1 Bacillota bacterium
TTATGAGCCTCTTGCGCTGTCCACCATCCTGCAGCTGATGGTGGCATTCCTCATCGGAGGCGGGCTCGAGGGATTAAGCGCCGTGATCTTCTGGCTGTTCACCGGCTTGGCCTTTATGCCGCCGCCGCAGGAAGAACTAGCCCCCCAAGGTGAGGGGAACGCCCAACTCACTTCTTAGAAAAAAGGAGACGTCCATATGTCGGGAAAACGGATTGTTGTAGTCAACCACGTAGCGGAGCTGGGAGGCGCCGAACGGGTGCTGATGGATATGCTGGCCCATCTGGACAAGGAGAAGTTCCAGGTGGAAATGATCTTCCTGTCGGAGGGGCGGCTGGTGGAGGCGGCCAAGGGTTTTGGCTGCAATGTCCATGTGGTCAACTCCGGGCGCATCCGCAGCCCCAGGGAATATTGGAGAACGATCTCCTTCATCCGACGGGTCATCCGCCAGTCGGCAGCGCAGATGGTGGTGAGCTGGGCGCCCAAACCCCATTTTTACGGGGGAGTGGCCGCTATGCTGGAGGGCAAACCCAGCATCTGGTGGCAGCACGGGGTTCCCACGGGAACGCTCTTCGACAAGGTGGTCAGCCGGATTCCGGCGGAGGCTATCCTTTGTCCCTCCCAAAGCGTCCGGGACGCCCAGGCTTCGTTAAGCCCCAAGAAATACGTGGATGTCAATTATCCCGGCATCAATAAGGAGACGTTTTTCTATAGCAGCGAGCTGCGGGCGGCCATCCGCCGGGAGTACAGCATCCCGGAGGATGCTTTTGTATTTGCCTTCATCGGCAGGCTGCAGCGCTGGAAACGGACCGATGTGGTGATCGAAGCCTTCAAGAAAGCATTGGCCGGACAGCCTGCGCGCCTGCTGATTGTAGGCGGAGCACAGTTCGGAGTGGAAAAGGATTATGAAGCCGGGCTGAAGGATCTGGTTGCCCGCAGCGGTCTGGAGGAGCAGGTCATCTTCGCCGGCCATCAGCATCAGGTGGAGCGCTTCATCTCCGCCAGTGACGCGGTGGTGCACAGCTCCCTGTTCGAACCCTTCGGCATGGTTGTGGTGGAGGCGATGGCGGCAGGGCGGCCGGTACTGGCCGTGGGTAAGGGTGGTCCCGCCGAAATTATCCGGCATGGAGTGGACGGTTATCTCTACGACGGCAGCGCCGAAGAGCTGGCTGGCTATATGGCGGAGGTTTACGGGGACCGGAACTTGACCCGCAGGGTAGGGGACGAAGCCAAGAAAACCATCGATTCCCGCTTTACCGCACGGATTATGGCGGACCGGTTCGCCCACGTTATGGAAGAGAGGATGGCCAACGGATAGCCTATGAAAAAATTATTCTTCTCCAGCTTCGCCGTCAACATTCTGGTGATGGCGCTAAATATGGGTACGGGCATTATTATGGCCCGTTACCTGGGCCCCTACGGCCGTGGCGAGCTGGCGATGGCTACCCGCTGGGCGGTTCTGTTCGCCGGGCTGTCCACCTTAGGGCTTCCCGGCGCCATGATCTACCTCGGCAAAAACTTCAAGGAAAAGCAGCGGGAAATCTTCGGTGCTTTTCTGATGACTGGAGCCTTGGTAGGGCTGGCCGCCTTGGTCATCTGCCAGCTCCTGACTCTGGTGATTATGTCCGGCGAGACCCAAGAGATGATTCTGCTGGGGCAGCTGGCGCTGTTGGCTCTGCCTTTTGCCGTGATGACGGACGGTCTGATCGGCACCCTGCAGAGCTTCAACAGCTTCCGCAAGGTGCTGCTCACCCGGATCCTCAATCCCATGGGCACACTTGCAGCCCTTGCCGGGCTGATTCTCACCGGGAACGTCACCGTGTTCAACATTATCCTGCTGAATGTCATCTGGGGAGCGGCTACCTTTTTCCTCATCATCTACTGGATCTTCAAGGTGATGAAGCCCAAGTTCACAAGGCTGTTTGCCAATGCAAAAATGCTGCTCCAATACGGTGTGAAAATCTACGCGTCATCGCTGGTGCAGGTATTCGGCGGAAGCTTCGACCAGATTCTGCTGTCGCTGACCCTAAGCGCCTATGCGCTGGGCATCTACACTGTAGCCTCCAGCATCGGCAGTATTCTCCCCTCCATTCTGTACGGAGCCTTGAACGTATTCCTGGCCCCGCGCCTGATGGACTTCAGCGGGGAGCAGCGGAGGCGGGAGGTCAGCCGGATTCACGCCATCTTCTTTTATGGGACGGCGGTGGCTGCTGCCTGCGGCTGTCTGGTGCTTCCGTTTGTGATTCCGTTTATGTACGGGCAGGAGTTTTCCGAAGCGGTGCTGTTGGGGATCATTCTGCTGCTCACATCACCGGTGAAAATCGGCTACTCCATTCTGCTTAACTTTTTCGCCGCTGAGGGCAAGTTCAATGTGTTGAGCAAGACGGAAATCATCGGCCTGGTCACAGGCTTCGGGGCGCTGCTGATTCTGGTCCGTTTTACCGGCGCTGCCGGAGCGGCTTGGGCCTTGGGGACGGCCAACCTGGCCAAGTGGGGTTATCTGATTTTCCAGGCCAAAAAGCTCAAGGTTCCGGTTGCCGGGCTGTTCCGGCTTCAGCCGGGAGAGGTGCTGGCACTCCTGCGCGGATTCCAGCTGAAGAAGCCCTTGCCCAAGGTTCCCCAATGAAAAGTGCTTATAAAGGATGGTAGATAGCATGATGTTAACTGTGGTAATCCCTTCTTACAAACGTCCGCGGGAGCTGGCCAACTGCTTGGCGGGCATCGACGCCCAGGAGCGGCAGCCGGATGAGGTGATAGTGGTTTGCCGTGAGGAGGATGCCGGCACGCTGGAGTTTGTGGAACAGTGGGAGGCGGCTCCCGCAGGTTACATCAAGCGCCATGTGCAGGTTACAAAACCCGGCGTCATCCACGCCATGCAGACGGGAGTAGAGCATGCCTCCGGCGACATTGTTGCCTTCATCGATGATGATGCGGTGCCCTGGAAGGATTGGGCGGGGCGGCTGCTGGACTATTACCGGGACCCGCAGGTAGGGGGCGTCGGCGGCCGGGACATGATTGCCGGCCGGGACCATACCGTCAAGAAGCCGGTGGTGGGCCGGGTCACCTGGTACGGCAAGCTTATTGGCAACCATGACCAGGGTTATGGCGGTGCCCGCGAGGTGGATGTGCTGAAGGGTGTGAATATGTCCTTTCGTACACCGCTGGTGAAATTCCCGGAATTTATGAAGGGAAAAGGTGCACAGGTGCATTTTGAGGTGTTCCTGTGTTTGCGCATCCGGCGGCTGGGCTACAAGCTGATTTATGATCCGGAGCTGCGGGTGGACCATTACCCCGCAACCCGTCATGATATCGATCAGCGCAATGCCATTGTCCGTGATGCGGTGGCCAATGCCTCCTTTAATCTCAGCGTGGCGCTGCTGCACGGGCTGCCGGCTTACCGCCGTCCGGCACGGATCGCCTACGGGGTGCTGGTGGGGGACCGCCGCATGCCGGGAGTGGCGCGGGTGCTCTACGGAGCCGCCAAGGGTGACCGGGCGGTGATGCAGACCTTCCTGCCCTCCATGAAAGGACAACTGGAGGGTGTGCTGTTTTATCTCCGCCATACGGATGCGGATGCAGATGCACCGTCCAGGCAGCAGCTTCAATTGAAGGAGGGTCAACGCACGTGAATATTCTGCTCTCCATCCATCATTATATGGACAAAAATGCCGGGGCCCCCGGTGTCACCTACCGGCTGGCAGAGGAATACCGGCAGCTGGGGCATAACGTGGAGCTGTTTTCCTTCGATGAGCTGCCCAAGGATCTGCCAGAATCCCTGACCACATTGCTCTATCCCCAGTACCTGCACGCCCGGTGCCGGAAGCTGCAGAGAGAAGGGCGGCTGGATGTCATCGATGCTTCCAGTGGAGATATTTGGTTCCACCTCCGGATGCGCCAAAGGGGCGGAGATACAATAGCCGTCACCCGCAGCCACGGCCTGGAGCATATGGCCCATGAAGCCAGAGTGGAGCGGGCCAGACTCGGTGAAATGAAGCTTTCGTGGAAATATCCCATCTATCACGGCGGATACCGGCTGTGGGAGGTGGCCCAATCCTTCCGGCAGGCGGACGGGGCGGTGCTTTTGAACAAGGATGAATACCGGTACGCTGCGGACCGCTTCGGGCTGTACCATTCCCGGGTCATCGGCAATGGGGTGCCGGATTATCTCTTGGACCTGCCGCTTGCGCCTACGCCTCTACAGGAGGGAACGCCGATAGGCATCGCTTTTATCGGCAGCTACATTCCCCGCAAGGGAACGGAGTTTGCCGCCAAGGGTTTGGCGCCTGTTCTGGAGCGCTACCCCAACGCGGAGATCACCTTCCTGGGCACCCAGTGCCCGCCGGAAAAGGTGCATGCGGATTATGATCCCCGGTTTCACAGCCGGATTCATGTGGTTCCCCGTTATGAGCATTCCGCGCTGCCGGAGCTTTTGGCTGGGCACCAGATTCTTTTGTTCCCCTCTCTCAGTGAGGGAATGCCGCTGTCGCTTCTGGAGGCAATGGCCTGCGGGCTGGCTCCGGTAGCAAGCCTGATTCCCGGCCCCAATGATATTATCAGCCACATGGATAACGGCCTGGGTGTTCCTGCCCGAGACGGGGAGGCCATCACCGAAGCGCTGGGTACTCTTTTGGAAAACAGGGAGTTATTGCACCGGCTGCGGACCAAGGCATGGGAGAAGGCACAGGATTACAGCTGGCGGCGGATTGCCGAGGATACGCTGGCCTATTATGAGCATTGTGCGGAACGGAAGGCGGATAGCGCCAAGCTTAGATCGATAGGATGATGAGACGATGCGAATACTGCAAATGGTGGATTACTTCGGCAACTTCGGCGGTTTGGAGCGGTTTGTCTATAACTTCTCTCTGGAGCTGTTGGCCGAAGGACATGATACAGTAGTCACGGCGCTGGAGGCAGAGGAAACGGACTGGGGCGCACAAGCGGTTCCCGTGGTTCATGTGGGGGCGATGGAGAATTGGGAGGCCACCATCCGCGATTACCAACCGGACCTGATTATCTGGCACCAAAGCACCCGCTCCAGCGAGATCGTGCACCGGCTGGCGGAGGCGTATCCCATTCTTGCTACAGTTCATGCGCCGATTTGCCCGGCAGGGGGAAGGTTGTTTCGGGATAAGGATGAAATCTGCTGCAAGCCGGGAGGTCTGGGCTGTCTGCCCCGCTGGTACATGCGCAAGTGCGGCACCAGCACAAGCCCCAAGGCTGCGCTTCAAGGACTTGTGCAGTACAACTCCGCGATTAAGGCCTTGAAGGCCTGCCGGAGAATCTATACGGTCAGCAAATCTCTGAAGGATTTCCTCGTTATCGATGGTATACCCGAAAACAACGTCATCATCTTCGACAACACCCTGGGCGGGCTGGCCCAGTTCTATCCGGAGCTGGCTCCCGTGGCCTCCGATGCCAAGGAGCTGAAGCTTCTGTACATCGGCCGCCTGGTGTACACCAAGGGCGTCCAATATTTCCTCAAGTCCATCCAGCTGCTCCGGGACAGAGGCATTGAAGCCACTGGAACGGTGGTGGGGGACGGCTGGTACAGCGGCAAGCTGAAAAGCATGGCGGAGGAGTTGGGCATCGCCGATGCCGTCCAGTTCGTGGGCAAGGTAGCCGGGCAGGAGGTTCACCAGTGGTACGAACGCTCCGATGTGGCGGTGGTGCCCTCCATCTGGCCGGAGCCGGCGGGGCTGGTGGTTCCCGAAGCCAGGGCGCTGGGCAAGCCGGTAGTGGTCTTCGACTCTGGCGGGCTGCCGGAGTGGAGCCAGTGGATGGACGGCATTTATGTCTCCCGCCATGCCGATGCGGAGGATCTGGCGGATACGGTGGAGACGGCGTGGAACCATTTGCGCCAGGGAACGGCAGCAAGCGTTGGAGCTGCTGCAGGAGTGGGCCGGACGGTCCCGGCACAAGCGGAAGCGGAGCCGGAATACCGGCGCATTAATATCATCGAAGCATTGCAGTTGTATATCGGCGGGCTCCCCCAAAAGGTATCGGAATAAGCTACAGAGCATCCCTTCACTTTTGGGGGTTATGATCTGGGGGCGCCCCCGAAAGTAGTCGGAATAAGCAACAGAGCTTTTCTTCACTTTTGGGGGTATTTTATTCGGGGGCTCCCCCGAAAGTAATCGGAATAAGCTACAGAGCGCCTCTTCACTTTTGGGGGTAATTATATCAAAGCGGGTGGTCATATGAGTACCAAGGTGTTGGCCGGATGCTCCACTCCCTTCGGCATGGGGGGACTGGGAGGACATCTGCAGTTTATATGCAAGGCGATGGAGACGGCCGGTGTGGAGGCCGAGGTCTACTGCCGGGGGACCCCGGCGAGGCCCGGATTTGTAGGTGTGCCCAACCCGGTGTGGGACAAATGGCTGCGCTACACACCCGTCCGCTGGCTTCCCTCTAAGCAGGTGTATTGGAGCGGGATGCAGTTTGATAAGGCCGTTGCCGACGTTTACCCATCTTGCTACAGTGTGTATCATTCCTTCCCCGGCTTTGCCGAAGCTACCTTCCGCAAGGTCAAGGCCAACGGCGGTGTAACGGTGCTGGAGGCGGCCACCACCCATGCGGAGGATGTATACGTGATTACCGAAGCGGAGCATAAAAAGCGGAACATCGGCGGCAATCCCTTCTCCCGGGAATGGGTGGAGCGGGTGGTGCGGGAGTACGAGCTGGCGGACTATATTACCGTCGCCTCCCGGCTGCAAGCCGAAAGCTTTCTCCGCCGCGGCTTTGACGAGGAGCGGATTCTGTATTCGCCCTTGGGCATCGATACCGCCCGGTTTTCTCCGGCAGCGGAGGTGGGGGAAGCGGGGAAGGACGGCGTATTCCGCATCATCCAGGTTGGCCAAATCTCCATCCGCAAGGGGTACCACTACCTTCTGGACGCGGTGGAAAAGCTGGGTGACCCGGATATTGAGGTGGTGCTGGTAGGCGGCATCGGCTGGCGCTCTATTGCCAAGTCCCTGGAGGAATACCGCAGCCGCGGCGTCCGGATCACCTGCGCCCCCGGCGATCCGCTGCCCGCCTTGCGCAGGGCAAGCTTGTATGTCCATTCCTCGGTGGAGGACGGCTTCGGCCTCGCCCCTCTGGAGGCCATGTCTGCCGGGCTGCCGGCGGTGGTGACGGACATGACAGGCATGAAGGATGTCATCGGCAACGGACGCAACGGATTTATCGTGCCCAGCCGGGATACGGATGCCTTAGCGGAGTGCATTGCACTCCTGAAGGGCAACGAGAACCTGCGCCGGCAGATGGGGCAGGCGGCTAGGGCGACGGCGCTGGAATACGATACGGCGCAATGCACCCGCCGGTACGCCGAGCTGCTGAAGCCGGTGTGGAACGTTGGCTGAGCGGGTGACGATGGGCTAAGGCAGGCGGCCTTCCGGGTGTGTACCGGGGAGGCGGCTTCTGCCACTTCCGGATCGCTAACGGAAGCAGCGGCCGTTATCCGGACGATAAACGGCGTTTCCTAAACCTAACGGAAGCCAGAGCCGCTATTTGCAGCAAAACTGCTCCGTGGCGGCCATTTTTGCTGAAATAAGGGCTGTGGCTTCCGTTACCTCCGGTGGAGCTCTCATTTCAGCCGAATAGCGGCTCTGACGTCTGTTAGACATCCGGGCGCCGGCACTTTTGATTATAAAGGGGGAAGCTGGTCATGAATCGGTCTACCAAAATCAAGCTGGCCCGACGCTTCGGCAAGCTGCTTCGTTTTATCCAGTATTGGTCGGTCCAGCCGGAGAATGAGCTGATCCATCCCACCGTTTGTGTAGAAACGGGCAGCCGGATCGCCCCCTCCGTGTCCATCGGACGGTACAGCTATGTGGGGCATAACACGATGATCCAGTCGGGCTCCATTGGCTCCTTTTGCTCCGTCAGCTGGAACGTGACCATCGGGGCGGATGAACATCCGGTCAGCGGGGCTTCCCATCATCCCTTCTGGTACTCGCCCGCCCATCACGATCTGAAATCGCCGGTATGGAGATGGGGACAGACCAAAGCCCCGCCGGTAATCGGCAATGACGTATGGATCGGGGCCGGAGCCACGATTCTGCGGGGAGCCATTATTGAAGACGGAGCCGTGATTGCGGCAGGCAGCGTGGTCGGCAGCCATGTACCGGCATATGCGGTGTTCGGCGGCATTCCCGGCAAGCTTCTGAAGTATGCCGTGGAGGATGATGATCTGAGGTTTGCCCTCCGGGAAATCCGCTGGTGGGAATGGGATGAGGCGAAGCTTCAGGCGGCTGCAGCAAGCTTCGGCAATGTAGAGGAATTCGTCAGATTATACGGCTCGCTTCCCCAACAGGCGGAGAAGCGGCTGAGTTCATAACGGGGTGGTGCCATGAGCAGTATCGTGAATTGGAAAATGCAGGCCGCGCTCCGGCTGGACGGTTATATGAGCTACTGGAAGACGCAGAAGCAAAAGATGCAGACCGGCATTCACGAGACGGTGTATGTCATGCACCATACCCGGATCAATCCCGGCGTATCCATCGGCAGGTATACCTACATCCGCGAAGGCGTGGAGATTGACTCCGGGAGAATCGGCGCTTTTTGCTCCATCGCTCCCGGGGTGAGAATCGGCGGTGATGAGCATCCGGTGGATGCGGTATCCACCCATCCCTTCTGGTATTCGCCGGGCGGCTTCACCCTGCCGGTTGAGGACAGGGAGGAAGGCTGGAGCCAGCCGAAGCCGGAGCCGGTGATCGGCAATGATGTGTGGATCGGGGCAGGCGCCCAGATTCTGCGGGGAGCCGTAATCGGGGATGGCGCCATTATCGGAGCGGGCGCGGTAGTAACGGGTCACATACCCGCATATGCCATTGCCGTCGGTATTCCCGCCAAGCCGGTCAAAAGCCGCTTCGAGCCGGAAATTTGCGAGCGGCTGAAACGGTCCCGCTGGTGGGACTGGGAGGAAGCGCGGTTGAAGGAGGCACGCCGATTGTTCGGCAATCCGGAGGAGTTCCTGCAGTACGCAGAAGGTCAAAAGTAAGAAGGAAAACTTTGCAGAGGAGCAGTGAAAGCATGGACATACTGGCAACGGGAATGGGCTGGATCAATCACACCCCTGGCGGATTAAACCGGTATTTTGCCGACTATCTGGAAGCCATGGCCGCCACAGGCCACACAGTAAGAGGACTGGTCACCGCCCACGGCGAGGACATCGCCGCTCCCGCCTATATCCGGGACGTCCTGGACAAGCCGGAACGGTTGTCCACCCTGGCCCGGACCAGGGCCTTCCGTGCCAGAGTCAAGGCGGAGCTGCTTCGGCATCAGCCTGATGTGTTCAATCCCCACTTCGCCCTGTACAGCTCCCTGGTGACGCGGGACATGGTGCCGGCGCATATTCCCATTGTGACCCACTTTCATGGGCCGTGGGCGCAGGAATCCCTGGTGGAGGATGCGGGTCTGGATTGGGGGCAAAAGGTGCGCTACCAGCTGAAAAAGAATGTGGAGCTCTTGTCCTACCGGCGTTCGGACCACTTTATCGTGCTGAGCCAATACTTCCGGGATATTCTCACCCGGGACTACGGGGTTCCCGGCGAGGCCGTCCATATTGTGCCCGGCGCTCCGGATATCGAACGGTTCCGCCCGGCGGACAACCGGGAGGAGCTGCGCAGAGAGCTGGGGCTCCCGCCCGGCGCCAAGGTGCTGTTCGCCGCCCGGCGGCTGGTGAACCGGATGGGCATCGACAATCTGATCCGGGCGATGGCCGCCGTGGTCCATGCGGAGCCGGATGCGGTGCTGTATATTGCCGGGGACGGAGCACTTCGGGGCCATCTGCAGGGTTTGATCGACCAGCAGGGACTGGGCGGAGCGGTGAAACTTTTGGGCCGGGTCTCCAATGAGGATCTGGTCCGCTGGTATCAGGCGGCGGATCTCAGCATTGTGCCGACGGTGACCCTGGAGGGCTTCGGCCTGGTTACGGTAGAAGCGCTGGCCTGCGGGACACCTGTATTGGGCACCCCCTACGGAGGCACCAAGGAAATTCTGGAGCGCCTGTCGCCGGAGCTCCTGTTCGACGACCACAAGCCGGCCTCCATTGCGGCCCGGATCATTTCGGCCTTGAACGGCTCCAGCTTTGTGCCGGGGCGCAGAGCCTGCCGGGAGTTTGTGCTGGCTAACTATACATGGGAAAAGGCGGCCGCCGCCATTAGCGGTATTTTTGAACAGGCGGTTCAGGAAAAGGAAGAGGGGGCTGTTTATGAACGTAGCGTTCTATAACCACACCAGCGATGTCAGCGGCGCCGAGATCAGCCTTCTTCTGACGGCGCGCCATCTTACAGACACCACGCCGGTGATTTTCGCCCCCGAAGGGGAGCTGCTGGAGCGGGCGCGGGAGGCTGACATCGCAGTTGAGCCGGTAGAGAGCTACCGGGCCAGGATGAGCAAGAACCCTCTGAAGCTGGCGGCGGGTATGCTGGGTATGCTGAAATCCGGCTTCCGCTTCTCCCGCGCCGTCCGCAAAAAGCAGGTGCAGGCCATTCACGCCAACTCCCTGCGGGCAGGAATGATGGCCTCGCTGTTCACCTGGCATCACGGTCTGCCGGTGATCTGGCATGTGCGGGATATGCCGCCTGGCGGGCTGATGGGCAAGGCGGTGAACCTGCTGGCCTGGATGTCGGGCAGCTCGGTCATCGGCATCTCGGAGCCGGTCACCCAAGGCTTCGCCCGGAAGGCGCTGGCCGGCAGGCTGCACCTGATCCACAACGGCGTGGAGCTGAAGGAAATGAATGAGCGGGAAAAACGCCATCACCGCCACAACATCCGCGAGGAGCTGTCCACCCCGCAGAAGGCCAAGGTAGCTGCCATTATCGGGCAGATCACCCCCTGGAAGCGCCAGGAGGATGCCATTGAAGCGGCGTCCCGGCTTTGGGAAAACGGCCACGATGTGTATTTGTGGATCGTCGGGGAGGCCAAGTTCCGCCAGGAAAATATCGAATACGAAATCGCCCTGCGCAACCGGGCCGAGGAGCTGGGCATCGCCCACCGGGTACGGTTTACCGGCTTCCGTAAGGATGTGATGGAGGTTTGCGCCGCAGCGGATCTCCTGTTTTTGTGCTCGGACAACGAACCCTTCGGCCGGGTTATCATTGAAGCCATGTCCCAAGGGGTCCCGGTTGTGGGAACCCGGGCCGGGGGTGTGCCGGAGATTATCGAGGACGGGGAGAGCGGATTTTTGTACGAAACCGGCCATGTGGAGCAGCTGGTCCATCTGTCGGGCCGTCTCTTGGCCGATGATCTTCAGCGGGTTCGGATGGGGCGCAATGCCGCCGAGCGGGTTAAAGC
>JAEWAA010000142.1 GCA_023391955.1 Bacillota bacterium
TTGTCATACCTCCAGTATACCAACACACTCAGGACAATGATGTAAAATATGTTTATATTTATGGAATATCCATATTTTCTTGCGTGTTTTATCCACAATTAATAGACGCACTCGTGGTGTCCGTAAGAATCGCAAAAGGCAGGTTTTGAGCTAAATAAGATCCCTGGAGTCCGCTAGATGAAGGCAGGCAGGCGGGTGGGAACCGGTTGGCGGCAAAATTCACTCATCATGCATACTATTAGTACCCGCCCGTCCACATAGTACCTGCCCATAGTGCCCGCCCCGCACATTCCAGCTTTACGAAATTTCGCCGCTCCACAGGCGCCGCATTTCCTCATTGGTGTCCAACAGCTCTGCCAGCGTACCGGATGCGTGGAGCCGGCCGTCCTTCAAGAGCAGAATCCGGTCCGCATGCTGCAGAACCGCCTTGCGGTGGGAGACCACCAGGCATGCAGCCTTCCGCCCGGCAAACAGCCGCTCCCACAGCTTCTGCTCCGTCTCCACGTCCAAGGCGCTGGACAGGTCGTCGAAGACATACAGCTCCGCCTCCCGGGCAAACATCCGCGCAGCCGCCGTGCGCTGGGCCTGACCGCCGGAGAGCTTCACGCCCCGGGGGCCGATGACTGTGTCCAAGCCCAGATGCAGCTCCTTTACGTCGTGCTCCAGCACCGCCGCATGCACTGCCTCCTGCAGCCGGCCGCCCTCATTGGGCAGGCCCAGGAGGATATTCTCCGTCAGGGTGTCACTGTACAGCCGCGGCACCTGCGGGGTATAGGCGCTCACCGGCGGAACGAAGAAATTCCCCGGGTCCTCCACCTGGCGCCCGTTCCACAGCACCTGTCCGCCACCGGGAGGGAGCAAGCCCAAAAGTGCCCGGACCAGCGTGGTTTTACCGGACCCAATCCGGCCGGTGACGACGGTGAAGGAACCCTTTTGCAGCGTAAAATCAATCTCCCGGATTCCCCTCCCTGTAGCGGGATACATGTACGTCAAACCCGTCACCTTCAGTTCATCCAGCGCCAAACCGGCATCCGCGGCGGATCCCTTAAAGACTGTAGTGGGCACCGCCTCCGACGCAATTTCGGCGGGCGTAGGCAGCTCTCCACGCAAATAAAGCGGTGCCTTACGGATGAGCTTTTCCTCAGACGCCCCCTGAAGCAGAGCGCCCATCCGTTCGCTGGAAACTGTGCTTTGTTTGTAGTAGGTCAGGAACTTGCCGAAGTTTTGGATGAAGGTGGTGACGAAATTCAGATAATAGACAAACAGCGCAAAATCCCCCACCTGGAAGGTGCCGTTCTGCATCTTTTGTCCGGCCAGGATCAGAATGAAGCCTGTTCCCAGATTCACGGTGTTGGAAAAAACCGAATCCAGCGCCTGACTGAACAGCTTATCCTTCAGCATGGACTTGCGCCGGGTATCATTCAGCTCCCGGAATTGGCCAATCACCCGGTCTTCGGCTCCGGCCACCTGGATGGCCTGGACGGAGGTGAACATTTCGCTGATGGCTCCCGTCACCTGGCTGGTCGCTTCGCGGCTGGCGGCGCGGTACTTTTGCAGCCAACCGGTGGAAAGCTGGGCCAGCGCCACAACCACGACCAGAGGCAGGAATACCCACAGGGTCATTTGGGCATCGATCCGGGCCAGGATATAAACGGATACCGCGGCAAAAAAGATCATGCTGATGGCGTCCACGGACCAGCTTACCGCTTCCTCCACCTGCTCCACGTCATCCCGGAGCTGGCTGATGGCTTCACCCGGCGAACCGGGAATCGCCTTGGCCCCCGGCTCCCGAAGAATATGCTCCAGCATATTGCGGCGCAGGAGTCCCGCAGCCCGGAAGCGGAAGTGGACGTCCGAGAGGAAACCGACGAGAATGGCGGCCACACGGGCCATAGCCGAAGCCAGAAGCAGGGCGATAACCGTTGCCACATTAAAGCCGGTGGTTGAATCCCCGGAGAGGACATCGAAGAATTCCTTGGTGACCAGACCCGGCAGAATCGGCACCAGCGTGATAATAATCCAGTTCAGCAGGTTCCAGCTGTACAGCCACGGCGTATAACGAATGAGTCCCATAAAAAGCCGGAAGGTGCTTAAGCGCCTGTTTATGTTTCCGGCGGTGGTTTGAGCGGATGATCCTTTCATTAGACAAGCACCTCCTCGAGTCCGGCTTCCATCACCCGGCTGAACCGGGAGCCGGGATCGGCCAGCAGCGCAAGCCGTTTGCCGTGTTCGGCGATCCGTCCGTCATCCAGCATCAGAATATCATCGGCCCGCTGGATGGTGGAGAGGCGGTGAGCGATAATGATGCAGGTGCGGTCCTTCAAAAGCCTGTTCACCGCACGCTCCAGCAGCTGCTCGGTGGCCGGGTCCAGCCGGGAGGAGGCTTCGTCCAGCACCACCAGTCCCGGGTTCTTCAAGAACACCCTGGCGAAGGCCAGCAGCTGCGCTTCCCCAGCGGACAAACCGCCGCCTCCGGATTCCAGGAGGGTATCAAGACCCTTGGGCAGGGAAGCCAGCCAGCTGCCTAGACCCAACTCTTGCAGCACCTGCCGGATCAGGGTGTCGTCAATGCTGGAATCGTAGAAGGTCAGGTTATCCCGGACCGTTCCTTGGAAAATTTCGATATTCTGTGTAACGAAGCCAATCCGGCTGCGCAGATCATGCAGGCGCACCTCCCGGATATCCGTGTCCCCCAGAAGAATGGATCCTTCCCCGGGTTCATAGAAACGGAGCAGCAGCCGGGCGGTGGTAGACTTGCCGCTTCCCGTCCGGCCCAAAAGCCCCAGCACCTTCCCCGGTTCGAGCCTGAAGTTCAGGTCATCCAGAGTCGTGTTGTCCTCCTCGTAGCCGAAGGTGACGCTCCGGAACTCTACCGACAGCGCTCCCTCCGGAAGCTGCCTGCCGCTGTTGCCGTCCCGGATCAAGGACTCGGTGCCCAGCAGCTCCCGGATCCGGGTGATGCTGGCATCTGCCTTCTGCAGATCCTCCAGCTGCTGGCGGATTTTTTCGATGGGCTGGGCCAACAGCTCCGTATAGTGAAAAACCATATACACGGCGCCGATGGTAATGCCCCCTTGCCGCCACAGATAGGCGCTGATGCCGAAGGCCATGGCATTCCCCAAGGCAAACACCACAATGGCCGTGATCCACATGGCGGCAAACCCGAAAAACGCCCGGATGCGGATTGGGAGCCAGGTGCGCAGCAGGCTGTGGAAACGATGCAGGACATAAGCGGTGGCTCCATTGGCCCGTGTGTCCTCGGTGCCCTCCAGATGCTCACCCAGAAACCCGTAGAATTCAGCGCTGATCTGGCGCATTTTGGTCCACATGGGGGCGGCGTAACGCCGGATGCGCTGGATAACCGTCAGGGCGAAGATAACAAAGAAGGTCATAACCGCTCCAATCAGCACATTTTCCCGGAACAGCAGGACCAGGATGCCCGCCATTAACACCATGTTGCTTAACAGCAGAATGACGAAGTTGGAAAAGAAGTTGCCCAAGGCGTTGATATCCCCGTCTACCCGTTCGATGATGGACCCGGAGGTATGCTTCTTGTGGAAGGACATATCCAGCTTCAGGCAGTGGGCGGCTACCTCGCTGCGAAGCTGGTTGGTGGCGGTCCAGCCCACATTTTCCCCGATGTAGGCTGCGATTACACGGACACCCTGGGTCAGCACGGACAAGCCGATAAACCACAGGGCCGCCTGCATCAGCTTCTCACCGCCTTGGCCTGACTGGGCCGTATCGATGAAATACCGGATCAGCTGGGGGCTGATCAGCTGCATGGCGATGCCCGCAAGAAGCAGCAGCCCAAGCGCAGTCATAGCAGGCCATTGGGGGATCAGGTATTGCGCCAGAAGCCCCGCATACTCCCGGAGGGGGAGCTTGAATTTTACTTTCGATGAAGACATGTGGAATATTCCTCCCGGTTATGATGACGCGAAAACCAGCCGTCTGTTACCCCGTGGCGGGGGCAGCGGCTGGTTTCCGATAAAACACAGCTGTTAAGGTACAGCGAATATGGACTAGAGAATTATCCTTAGTCGAACAGATCGCCCAGACTGTCCAGAATGCTCTTTTTCTTTTTTCCTTTGTAGCCCTGCTGGGGGTAATGATTCTTGTCGTAGGAGGGGTTATGCTCGTAGTTCCGCTGCTCGTAGTCGCGCCGTTCACCATCACGGCGGTCGTAATCGCGGCGCTCGTAATCATCATCACGCTGCTTCTGCCACGTATTGAAGTCCTCCCGGACCTCGCGCACGTCGCTCATTAACTTGTCCAGTTCCCCGCGGTCCAGCCAGACCCCTTTGCACTGGGGGCATGTGTCTATGGTAACGCCTGCTTTTTCCACTTCACGCATTTTCACATTATCGCATACCGGGCAGTTCATCGGGTTTTGGCCTCCTTTGTCCTTATCCTGCGGATTGCTTCAATAATAGACTTCATTTTATTATACCCGGTGAAAGCCCGGAGTTCTAGGTGAAACACTTATATATCCATTCATTCCGGTAAAGTCCGGGCAGTTCGGAAACCCTATATAACAATCATCCCATCATCGCATCCAAAAAGGGGGTATTTCCGTGGGTCAGGACCAGCAGGGCGGCATTGCCCTGGCATTGGGCGGGGGAGGGGTAACAGGCTGCTGCCACGCCGGAGTGGTCCGGGCGCTGGAGGAGGAGGGCATCCCGGTCCAGGCGGTGGCCGGAACCAGCGCAGGAGCCTTAGCCGCAGCCATGCTGGCCTGCGGCGCCACCGCCCGGGAGCTGGCGGTGCTGACCTCCCGGCTCAGCGCCAAGCTGATGGATGTGGATTATGCCGGCCTGGCCTGCCGGTGGCTGGCGCCGAAGGGCTCCCTGCCGGGGCTCATCCGCGGCAAAAGGCTGGCTAAGCTGTTGGAGGAGCTGCTGGGGGAACGGCAGATCGGAGAGCTGGAGCTGCCTTTTGCAGTGGCGGCCACGGATTTGGCGGCGGGCTCTCAGGTACTGTTCGCTAACCGCCCGGCGGAGAGCGGTATTCTCGGCCCCCACTGCGAGGTGGTCCCGGACGGGAGCTTGGCCCATGCGGTCATGGCCAGCATGTCCATACCCGGCATTTTCCGGCCTGTGCGTATGGGCGAACGGCTGTTGGTGGACGGCGGCCTGATGGACAACTGTCCGGCCGCTGCCCTGAAGGCGATGGGCGCCAAACGGATTGTGGCGGTGGATTTGGTGACGGTTGCGCCTCTGCACCTGTCCAAGTGGAGCTTTTCCTCCATTTTGTCCCGGTCCGTCAGTCTGGGTCTGCACCGGATGTCCCAGGCGGATTCCGGCTACCCGGAGCTAATTCTGTCCCCGGAGCTGGGCTCCATCGGCATCCTGGACTTCCCCTGCGCCGACCGCTGTATGGAGCTGGGGTACGAATGTGCCAAAGCCAACATGGACAGCATCCGGAAAGTGGCGGAGGGCTGATAACTTTGGTACCATAACGGCATAACAGGCTGCGGGCTGAAGGCCGGCGGCGGACAGGAGGGTTTCCATTGAAAATGCGGGTATCCGCCGTACAATACCGGCTCCGCAAGGCGGAGGGGTTTCAGGACTTCGCCAGACAGTCGGAGCATTATGTAAAAACGGCGATGGAATACGGGTCCGAGTTTATTTTGTTCCCGGAGTTTTTTACGACCCAGCTGCTGTCCATCGGCAACGGTGCAGGGGAAGGGCTGCCCATTCATGCGCTGCCGGGTTTTACGGAGCAGTACACGGCCTTATTCCGGGGGCTGGCCCAGACCCACGGTGTGCATATTATCGGGGGCACCCATGTGACGGAGCGGGAGGGGCGGCTGTACAATACGGCCCATCTGTTTTATCCGGACGGCCGGGTGGAGCGGCAGGACAAGCTGCATATTACGCCGACGGAGGTCACAGAATGGCGGATGAGCGCCGGCGACGGGGTGCGTGTGTTCGATACGGCCAAAGGGCGGATCGGCATTCTCACCTGCTATGACATTGAGTTCCCGGAGATTGTGCGGATGGTGCGCGCCGCGGGAGCGGATGTGATCTTTTGCCCGTCCTGCACCGACGACCGGCACGGGTTTTACCGGGTGCGTTATTCCTGCCATGCCAGGACGGTGGAGAACCAGATTTATGTGGTGACAACCGGAACCGTGGGCGCTTTGGAAAATGTGGATTTTATGCGGGCCAACTATGGTCAGGCCGCCATCTTAAGCCCCAACGACATTCCGTTTCCTCCCCGGGGGGTATTGGCCGAGGGAGAAATAAATGACGACATGATCGTTACGGCCGATCTGGATTTGAGCCTGCTGGAGGAAGTTCGCCAGCGGGGGAGCGTAACTACGTGGCGGGACCGCCGGACGGATCTGTATCCCGATTGGACGTCGATGTAGGGGAAAGGGATGGCGTTTTTATGAAAAAGGAGCTGTACACGTTTACCCCGGAGGGTCAGCCTCACCGGACGGTGATTCGGCGGTATACGGAGAAGGACTTCGACGGGCTCATCGGCATTCAGGCGGAATGCTTTCCGCCGCCGTTTCCTTCGGAGCTGTGGTGGAAGAAGGAGCAGTTGGCCAACCATGTGTCGCTTTTTCCGGAAGGGGCGCTGTGTGTGGAGGTGGAGGGGGAGCTGGCCGGCTCCATGACCGGGCTGGTGGTTGCATATGACGCAGACCATCCGCAGCACACCTGGGCGGAGATCACCGACGAGGGGTACATCCGCACCCATAACCCCCGGGGCAACAGCCTGTATGTAGTGGATATCAGCGTCTCCCCCCGTTACCGGAAGCTGGGCCTGGGCAAGTGGATGATGCAGACCATGTACGAGGTGGTAGTGCAGCTTGGGCTGGAGCGTCTGTTAGGCGGCGGACGGATGTCGGGCTACTATAAGTGGGCGGAACGGTTCACTCCGCAGCAGTATCTGGAGGAGGTGCTGGCCGGGCGGCTGAAGGACCCGGTGATAACCTTCCTCCTTCGCTGCGGCCGGACACCGGTGGCGGTGCTGGACAACTACCTGGAGGATGAGGAGTCGCTGAATCATGCGGTGCTGATGGAGTGGCGGAACCCGTTTTTGAACGGGTGATGGGGTGGACGGGTGTGGCTGTTGAGGTACGAC
>JAEWAA010000166.1 GCA_023391955.1 Bacillota bacterium
GAAGCGGCCCAGCACCGCCAGCAGCTTGGCAGCCGCGAGATACAAGGCGGCATGTGCGAAGGGAATCGCTGCCTCATCCGCAGAAGCCAGATACAGCGGCCAGACCAATAGCAGCAGCAGCAGGGTAACCGCAGCCTGGAACACGAAGCTGTATACAATCGAGCTGGTCCACCAGCTGCGCAGCCTCCCTTCGGCCGGGGCCAGGAATACCATATCCGCCTGCTTCATGAAGGTGCGGATTCCGGTCATCCCCAGGGGCAAAGCCAGCAGGGGCGTGGTAAACCTCCAGTAGGGAAACGCCTCCGGCAGGCTCTGCAGAAACTTGCCGTAATAATAAGCACCTATTATAAAGAACATTAATAAAAATCCGGCGAAGCCGCTGCGGGCGGCGTAGCTGATATAGATGAAGCTCTCTTTCCAGAAAGCCGCCGCTCTTTTGCGCCACAGATCCGCGAAATCCTCCCTCATCCGACGGCGCCTCCCGACGCAGCCAGCACACAGAAGGCATCGTCCAGACTGCTGCCCGCCGGCAGTCCCGCCGCCTCCAGAATCTCCGGAAGGGTTCCTTTGGCGGCGATGCACCCTTGATGAAGAACAATGAACTTGTCACAATAGCGCTCAATGGTGGACAAGATATGGGAGCTGATCAGAAAACTGGCACCCTTCTGCCGCATCTCCACCATCAGCTCCAGCAGGGAGCGGATACCCAGGGGATCCAGGCCCAGAAACGGCTCATCTATAATATAGAGAGGCGGCTCCGTCAGGAAGGCGTTCATGATCATCACCTTCTGCTTCATCCCTTTGGACAGATGGGCGGAGAAGCTGTCCTTTTTGCCCGTCATATGGAAGGTGTCCAGCAAAGTGGCGGACCGCTGCGCATACAAGGGCCGCTCCAGTCCGTAAGCTCTTGCCGTCAGCTCCAGGTGCTCGCTGATGGTCAGTTCCTCATACAGCTCCGGGGACTCGGGCACATAGGCAAAGGAGGAGCGGTATTCCAAGGGAGCCTCGGCCAGGGTACGCCCGCGGACCCGGATTTCTCCCTTCTGGGGTTGGAGCAGCCCTAGAATATGCTTGATCGTGGTGCTTTTGCCGGCGCCGTTCAGTCCGATCATGCCCACCATCTCACCGGGAAATACGTCAAAATCCACATCCTTCAGAACAGGCTTGCGCGGGAAATACCCCCCGTACAACCCTTTTACCTGCAGCATCGGTTCCAAACCGTTTCACCCGCTTCTTACGTTATGTATTCTTCCGCTATTATATAGAAAAAGCTCCGGGCGATGCAATTAAACCGGGGACAAGATAGTGGAAATGGAAGGGAAAGGGAGGTCAAAACGGAAGGATTTGGTGCTGGAAAAAGTGCGGAGGACAGGGTATTGGAGGAGGTAAACAAACTGTAAATATGATGGGAAATTAGCCCTTCGATGTCAAAATTTTTTGATAATTCTTTTAGGAAAGCAATAAAAAATTCATATTTAAGCCGTCATAAGCCATTGAAATTAAGAAATAAAGAGATAATGGATAAAACGAGTGAGATAATGAGATAAAAAAACCATTTTTAATCGCATACATGGCTAATTTTAGCCGATTTATGGACTTTTCGCTATTTACAACTTTAGCTTGAGGCATTAATATACAACACATGATAACTTAATAGTGCTTGCCAAATTTCCAATTCGCTGAGTTTCCATTTTGGAAAACGGGGGAACCGAATGTGAACAGCTTCATGGCATTTGTGGAGGGCCTTGAAGTGACGGCACGGTTTTGGGGTGAATCCTGTAAGAGCCTGCTTTGCAGTCTTACAGGTAGGGCGACTCTTTCGTCCGAATCCGTCAGCTAACCTCGTAAGCGTTGAAGAGAGGATACTTGTCGTGCATTTTTATGCTTAGTTTGCCACGAGAAGATACCTCTTCACGGGGCTATTTATGTTGTCCCCCGTGATATTCATAATTCAACCGCTCATCCTATTCGCGAAGGAGGTGCTGCGCGAGGAGCCAGATTCCGGCTGCAGCCTGCTTTGAATGCGAGGAGAATTGGTTTTTAAGCATGAAGTTATAATCAAACCAATAGTCACGTCAAAAGAACCCTGTATCATACCAGACGGCGGACTATGAAGGAGGACCGATTGAAGTGGGCGCTATCCCTGTTCAGGAAACCCATGAAAAACGATCATCCAGCATGGCCTTCGCATTGCGATGGGAGCATGAAAACGGGCGCAGAATTATTATAGCAGCAGCTTTCTCGATCGCCTTAGCCTTCATGTTTTTCATGTTGTTGTACGGTACGGCTACCAAAAGCGTATCCGTAGTGGTGGACGGACAAGAAACCGTGGTGGTAACCCGGCAAGATGTTCTTAAACACCTACTGGATGAAAAAGCAATTTCGTACGGTGAGAATGACCGTATTTCCCTGCCTGTGGATACCAAGCTGCGGAATGGGGACGTCATTGTGCTGAATCACACCTCGCCGGTGCAATTGACTGCCGATGGAAAGACCTTAACGTTGTATACAACCGGAAAGACGGTTGCAGGCGCTTTGGAGGATTTAAATATTGCGATGGACCCGCTGGATAAGATTTCACCCGCATTGGAGGAAAACTTAGACGTCGGGGAAGAGATCAAGATCGTCCGCGTCACCAAGGAAATCGCTGAGCAGTCGCAGCCGATTGCATTCGAAACGGTGAAGCAGAATGACAGCAGCCTGCTGAAGGGCAAGGAAGAGGTTGTTCAGGACGGTGTAGAAGGAACCAAGGTCATCAAAACAGAGAAGGTTTACGAGGATGGCGTTTTGGTGGCGGAAAATAAGGTGGACGAAACGATTGCCGCCGAAAGCGTCAGCAAGGTGGTAGCCGTGGGCACCAAAGCTCCGGTGGTAACCGTGTTAAGCGCAAGCTCCCCTAATGTGGATGAAGTCACCAAAAACGGGGTAAACTTTGGCTATAAGAAGATTTTGAACAATGTGACCTTGACGGCGTATTCCGCTGGTGTGGCCTCCACAGGCAAGGATGAGGATCACCCGCAATACGGTGTTACCTCTAGCGGCACGACTGTAACCGAGGGCCGTACCATTGCTGTGGATAAAAGTGTGATTCCCATGGGCTGGTGGGTCTATATCGAAGGCATCGGCTTCCGCCGTGCTGAGGATACAGGCAGCGCCATCAAGGGCAATAAGATCGACGTTTACTTCGACAGCAACGCTTATGCCAACAAGTTCGGCACCAAGCGGGGTTATACGGTGTATGTGATCGGTCCGAAGAAGCCTGTTACCGACTAACGGGTTTGGATCTGTCCGGTTAGGGCTTGTTCCAAGTGGATACCTTCCGAGAAGAGGCTGCCGGCCTCTTCTCTTCCTGTTTATTAAGACGAAGCGGCGAAGGGAAAAGTTGCGTCTATGCTAAAAGAAATTATTGTGGTGGAGGGCAAATCCGATACGGCCGCCATCAAGCGTGCCGTGGAGGCCGAAACCATTGAAACCGGCGGCTCCGCCATCAATCAGGCCGTCTACGAAAAGATCCGTCTGGCCCTGGAGCGCAGGGGCGTTATTATCTTCACGGACCCCGATCATGCGGGAGAACGGCTGCGGCGGCTCATCACCGCCCGCTTCCCGGGCTGCAAGCAGGCTTTCCTGAGCCAGGAGGAAACCACCAAAAACGGCGATGTGGGTATTGAGAATGCGACCCCAGAGATGATCCGCAAGGCGCTGGAAAACCTGAAAACAGACTATCAGTCGGCCGAATCGGAAATCACCCAGGATGATCTGATGGACGCAGGACTTTTGGTTCATCCGGATGCGGCAGCCCGGCGGGAAGCGATGGGCAGGCTGCTCGGAATCGGCTATGCCAACGGCAAGCAATTCTTAAAAAGATGCCAGATGTTTCAAATTACACGGAAAGAATTCGAAGAAGCGCTGAAGCTTTTTCGTGAAGAGGGCTTCAAATGACAAAACCCCATTCCGCACAAACGGATGTTGCATCCCCGGCCAGAACGAAGGATGTCCTTGGCCGTTACGGCATTACAGCCAAGAAAAGCCTTGGCCAGAATTTTCTTGTAGATCTCAATATCCTGGGCAATATCGTGAATGCGGCTGAGCTGGACGAGTCCAAGGGCGCCTTGGAAATCGGCCCCGGACTGGGGGCTCTGACCCAGCAATTGGCTAAACGTGCGGGACGTGTGGTGGCAGTGGAGCTGGACCAGCGGATGCTGCCTGTTTTGGAGGAAACGCTGTCGGCCTACGGCAATGCGTCTGTGGTTCATGGGGATATTCTGAAGGTGGATCTGGATGAATTGTTCCAGCGTTACTTCACGGATGTGAAGGGCGTCAGCGTGGTGGCCAACCTGCCCTATTATGTGACTACGCCTATTGTCATGCGACTTTTGGAGGAGCATATCCCCCTGGAGAATATCGTGGTGATGATCCAGAAGGAAGTGGCGGACCGGATGGCGGCCAAACCTGGAACCAAGGATTACGGCAGTCTGAGTATTGCTGTGCAGTATTATTGCGAGCCTCAGGTGGTGGCCATTGTTCCCCGCACCGTCTTCATCCCCCAGCCCAATGTGGACTCCGCCGTGATCCGGCTGCGGCTGCGCAAGGCCCCGCCTGTCCAGGTATCGGATGAAGAGCTGTATTTTCAGGTGGTGCAGGCCTCCTTTACCCAACGAAGGAAAACCATCTTTAATAATCTTTTAACCCGGTTCTTCGGGAAAGAAACCCGCCATCTTCTGGAGCAAGCGTTGGAGAAGGCCGGAATTGATCCTATACGCCGCGGTGAGACATTGAGCCTCGAGGAGTTCGCACGCCTTACGGAAGCCCTCCAGGAGGCTGGAATCAGCGTTTAAGCGCATTTACTCCCCTTGCCGGCAGTCGGCGGGGGAGTTTTTGCTTGAATTCCTGATTTGTACCGCACCAAACGCCCAGTCCCGCCATACGATACATCGTGAGGAGGGGATAGGCGCAATGAAGCAAGGCGATCTGGTGGTACGGAAATCCTATGGCGGTGACGTCATTTTTAAAATTCAAGATTTTTCATATCAGACTGCGCTGCTCCGGGGGGTGGATGTGCGGCTTCTGGCGGATGCGTCCGTCGCGGATTTGAGTCCTGCGCCCGAAACCCGCATTGCCCGTCATGAGGAGGATATGCAGCAGCGGTGTTCCGAAATGCGCAGCGTGATGACGAAAAGCCTGCCCCAGCCAACAACCAAGCAGGCGGTTCCCGCGGCAAGAAACGGGCGTCAGTCCTCCGGACATTTTGAGGTGCCGGGCAAGGTGCCTCATTTGGATGG
>JAEWAA010000172.1 GCA_023391955.1 Bacillota bacterium
GTGTCAGTTTTTGAAACCTTTATATATTATACTGGGCTTACGGCAGCGGCTCAATGGAATGACAATTGGCCGTCATCCTACAGTTCAAGAAGGAGATGGAATAATGAGCGCAACCCTGGAAGCTGCAATTTTCCTGTCCATGAACGGCAGAGCGAAGCAAGCGGTGGATTTCTACAAAAAGCATCTCAAGGCTGAGCAGCACCTGCTTATTACCTATGAGGACATGGCTAAACGGGACAGCTCTGTGAAGCTGACCGAGGAAAACAGGAACCATGTCACCCACTCTGTACTGACCATCGGCAAGACAAAAATGATGCTGGCGGAGGAGACGATGGATCCCGGTGAGGCGTATACGGTAGGCAATAACACCTCTATATGCATACAGAGTGCGGATCTGGAGGAGATCAACGGATTTTATAACAGCCTGACTGGGGACAACCGGGTATCCGTCATTGTTCCTCTGGGACCGAATGTGTTCAGCAAAGCCTATGGCATTATCCAGGATCCCTTCGGTATCCACATCCAACTGATGCATGATGAAAGACTGAAGTAAGTGCTGATTGAACGGAATAACCCGGAATGAGAGGGGTACCGCATCGTATGAGACCGAAGATGGGTGTAATTCAATTTGGAGGGGTATGCTGCATTCTCTCCGGAATTCTTTTTTTGGCGCAGCAGCTGTTTCTATTGCCCGAACCCCCTCCCCCGGTGACGGACGGGGCGCTTCTGGCATGGCTGGCGGAATGGAAGCTCCAGCTTTCTATGGCGGATGAGCTGCTGGTTTTTGCCGCGCTGCTGCTGATTCCGGCCGTTGTTGCCATATACCGGGTACTGGCGAAGACGGATCTGATCAAAGCCTTATTGGGCTGCAGCCTATTAGCTCTAAACGTCCCTATTTATATGATCCTGGTGGTGGTGTTGGGCCGGCTGGTCTATCCTGTTTATGATATCGGACTTTCTCCCGAAAGCTATCGGCTGGTTCTGAGTCTGTACTATGGTGGACTGCACTTGGCCTTCCTCCTATTTGGCATCGCCATTATCCTCTTATCCTTTGCCATCCGGAAAAGCACTATAGGCAAACCTGCGGCGTATCTGGGATTTTTGACGGGAGTATTAGCCTTTGCTGGCGCCTATCCGTGGCTGCTGGGGAATGGGGCGGTATTGGGGATACAGCTTGTTTTCACCGCCTGGCTGGTGCTGCTGGGGATTCGATTGCTGGACAGGAAGCTGGGGAACATGTGATGAACATCAAAATGCCCCCGGGCTTCTGGACTGGTTTGGCACAATTGGGCATCGCTGCAGAGGAAATTGCCCTTCAGGCGGGGCTGCCCCTGAGCGCTGCAACGCAGCCGGTTTTGACCGCAGCCCAATATTATGCTGTGTGGCAGGCTTACGCCGATATTACCGGAGACACGGCCCAAGCCATAATCCGGCTGGCAGCTGCATTCGAAACCGCCCAATACCCTCCCTCTGTCCTGGCAACCTATCATGCCCGCAGCTACCGGGATGCGCTGAACCGGATGATCCGGTACAAACAGATGTGTCCTCCAGAAAGCTTGCAGTTAACCGAGGAAGGGGAATCCTGCATCGTTGAATTGGCCTGGGCCCCCCCCGGTGAAGCCGGACCGCCGGTGCTCACGGGCATCACCCTGGCCTTCCTGCTGGAGCTGGGCCGCCGGGGGACTGGGTTGCCGCTTACCGCACGGCGGGTGGAATTTGCCCAGGCAATGGGGGATGTACAGGCACTGGAGGCGTATTTCGGCTGCCCGGTGCGGACCGGTGCGTCCCATAACCGGCTGGTGCTGCACCGAAGGGACCTGGACCGGCCTTTTCAATCGTACAATGAGGAATTGCTGGAGATCCTGACACCCGCTGTGGAGCGTTCGTTGGACGAGCAGCAGCCCCGTTCCATCACCGAAGCCGTGAAATGGATGATTAAACGGAGTCTCACTGCCGGGTCCCCGGACATTCAAACGGCTGCCAAGGAGCTGGGTGTCAGCAGCCGTACTTTGCAGCGCCAGCTGGCCGGGGAAAACACCAGCTTCAAGCTCCTTTTATCCCAAGCCAGGCATGAACTGGCCCGGGTGTACTTGACGGACCCGTCACTGGACCTGAAGGAGGTGGCCTTCCTCATCGGTTATGAAGACCAGAACTCCTTCTACCGCGCGTTCCGGTCCTGGGAAGGCGATACTCCCGCCAATTGGCGTTTGCTGCATTCCGGAGCGGGCATGATATAACCGCTTCTGGTGGTTTGGCGTGTTCTGCTAGAAGGTTGTCGTTGCCTGCTAGTTACTCCAATAGCCCCTCCAAGGTAAGATAATCTCGATCCATTGAACAAACTGCCTTGGGAGGAGACAACAAGCATGGATATGGGATTGCATAACAAAAAAGCATTGGTTACCGGGTCGACCAAAGGAATCGGAAAAGCCATCGCCTTTGAGCTCGCCAAAGAGGGTGTGCATATATATGTGAATGGCCGCAGCGAAGAGGAAGCGGAGCGGACGGTGGAGGAGCTGAAGGCGGCTTACCCGGATACTAACCCGCAGAATGCCGCAGCTGATTTAGTGGACATCGAGCAGCGGGAAGCGCTGTTCCGCAAGTTCCCCCAGGTGGATATTCTGGTGAACAATATGGGGATTTACGAGCTCATGAAGGCTGAGGATGTGGATGATGCGGCATTGGAGAGATACTTCCGCACCAATGTGTTTGCCGCCCACGGCCTGTCCCAATTCTATCTGCCCAAAATGATAGACAAACCATTTGGCCGTATTTTATTCATTGCCAGTGAAGAGGCGGTTATGCCCTCCGGTCAAATGCTGCAATATGCCATGACCAAATCCGCGCTGCTGTCCCTGTCCAAAAGCTTATCCCGCTTAACCCGTGGCACGGACGTAACCGTGAACACAATCATGCCGGGACCGACGCTCTCGGAGCAAGTGCAGCAGATTATCGAGGGACTGTATGCTAATAAAGATATGACCTTTTCGGAAAAAGAGAAAGCGTTTATGGCCTCCAGCCTGCCCCAATCGGAGCTTCAGCGTTTTATCCGGCCGGCGGAAATCGGCAGATTGGCCGTATTCCTGTGCAGCCCGTATGCGTCAGCGTTCAGAGGCTCTCCCATCCGGATGGACGGGGGAATGGTGCCTACGATATTCTGATTAAGCCGCTCACTCCGCGGCAGCTTTTCCGCTCCAGCCGGACGGATGTCAGGTATGCCTGATGTCCGCCCGGTTTTTTTCTGCTCTTGCACAGGCATGGTATAATGCCAGTGAGGTTCTAGTGAAAGGAACGGAAGAGTATGAGAGACACGGCCGGATTTTTTCAGCGGAAAAAAGCGGAGCTTGGTGTAGAACTGAATGAGGTGCAGGCGAAGGCGGCGGTGCAAACCGACGGGCCGATGCTGCTGCTGGCTACGCCGGGCTCCGGCAAAACCACAACGATCATCATGCGCACCGGTTTTTTAATAGAGGAGAAGGGTGTGGCCCCGTCGCGGATTAAGGCGGTCACCTTCAGCAAGGCGTCGGCGGTGGATATGAAGGAGCGGTTCAGCCGGTTTTTCCCGGAGCTGCCAACCGTGGACTTCTCCACCATCCACAGCCT
>JAEWAA010000224.1 GCA_023391955.1 Bacillota bacterium
CAGCAGCACCCCGCAATCGGGGCGCTACTTATGCTTGGTTGAGGATGATGGTGCCGGTGGTGCAGAATCCTTGGTGTGACGGGGGTTTGGTCCAGAGGTTGGGCACCGGCTTTCCAGGCTGGCCAGGTTGGTTCGAGTCCAACAGCCCGCTCCATCCGTTTCGAGAAGTGACTTCGGCCCCATCACCGTCAGCCGATGGTGGGGCCGAAGCCCGTTTCCAGATCCAGTCAGCCTTTACGGGGCTTTCTGCCGACGGCGACCAGCACCCCGGCGAGCACCAGGAACACCACGGCGCCTCCGCCCCAGACCCGGACGTAGCCCGGCATCCCGAGGCTGGGGACCAGGGCGTAGACGGCGGCGAGGACGGCCCAGACGGCGACGATGGCCGCGGTCAGCCAGAGTTCATCGTTCTTCATGACGGATCTCCTGCGCTCAGTGGCCGTGGCCGCCGCCGATGGCGATGATCGGCAGGGACTGGATCAGCTGGAACGCGATGATGGTGAAGACGTACATCGCGGCGACCAGAGCCGCGACCGACACGGGCCCTGTCCAGGCGGGCGCCGCACCGACGCCGCGTGCCCCGGTCTGCCAGTCGACCACCGGCACCTCCGTCGCGACCGGCGCACGCCGGGACAGCAGCGTGCGGACGACGCCGTAGACGGTGACCGAAATGGCGACGGCGAAGATGGTGGCGCCGACGCCAACCAGCGCCATCAGCACCGGCCACGCGGCCGGGGCCATGCCGCCGTAGCTGACGTCGAACACGCGGCGCGGCACGCCCATGAACCCGGCCGTGATGCCCGCGGCACCGAAGATGACCAAGCCGATGGTGACGATGACCGGCATGCGTTTCAGCACCGCCGGACGCCACAGCGAGCCGCCGCCGAGCGCCGGGAGCATCACCATCATGGCGGCCAGGAAGGTCTGGGTCAGCACGCCGACGGCGAAGAAGTGGAAGTAGCCGGGGACGAAGAACGTGTCGGACAGCATCGGTGCCAGTTCGCCCTGGATCAGGACGAAGGCGAAGGTGATGCCGAGCATCATGTTCACCACCGCCCAGCCCATGTTCGCCATGGCCGGGTTGTCCCAGGGCAGCCCGCGCATCCAGCCGAAGAAGCCGGTCGCGCCACGCACCCGCGCGCTGGCTTCAAGCGACGAGACGATGATGGCGAAGGCCGCGAGCGTCGGCACCGAGACGAACAGCGACAACAGCGAGCCGACGACGCGCACCCCTTCGGACAGGTTGGGCTCGAGGAACATATGGTAGAGGCTCGTCGGCGGCACGAAGACCAGGTACGCCGCAAAGACGATCTTCGACAGCCGCGCGCCGTGGATCGACTTCACGCCCGTCAGGTGCTCGGTCAGCACGTACCACACCAGCACCGTCGCCATCAGCGGCAGGTAATGCAGGTTGTGGAACAGGATGTGCCACTCGGTGCCGTGGTCGGCCGGGAAGGACCCCATCCCCAGGGACCACAGCACGCCGGGCAGGAAGGCGTTGGTCGCGGCGATGGCGCTGACCACCAGCAACCCCGCCCAGGCGAACAGGGCGAAGCCGACGGCGGTGAACTCGTCCGCCTCGCCGCGCAGCCGCGGCTGGAGCACCGTGGCGATGCCGCTGATCGCCGAGGCGACCAAGCCGCCCGAGAGCAGCAGGTAGCCGAGCGCGAAGAAGCCGACCGAGCGCGGGTCGTCCGCGGCGAGTTCGGGGCTGCCGTCGTAGAGCAGCGGCGTGCCGGTGTAGGAGATCCACTCGCTGACACCGAAGCCCACCAGCATGAGGGCAGCGCCGAGCCAGGCGAACGGGCGCAGGGCCAGCCCACGTCCATTTTCAGCGGCCGCCAGCACCAGCAGCAGCGCCGCCTGGATCAGGTAGAGCCAGTAGAAGAACACGGACACGCCGTGCAGTGTCAGCAGGCGGTAGGCATCGTCGGGGAAGAAGGTCAGCGCACCGGCGCGGGCCAGTGCCGTCACGAAGCCACCGGCGAGGCCGAGGCCGAGCGCCAGCAGGGCGGCGCCGAACAGCAGCTTGAGAAGGGCCTTGTCGGGTGTCGGCAAGGCAGCGATCCGCGTGGTCAGGGTGGGCTTGGCGCCGATCGGGGCGGAGGGTTTAGACATCATGTTCATGGTCTCCTCCATCCACTCAGGCGACGACAATGCGGCCCATCATGGCGTCGTGCGCCTGGCCGCAGTAGACGGTGCAGTACACAAGGTACTCGCCCGGCCTGGTGAAGGTGATGACCTGCTCGGTGACCGTGTTCGGACGCAGACGGATGATGCGGCTGGCGGAGCCCAGCTGGATCGACGCGCCGTGGGTGATGTCGTCGGCCATCATGCGGAACCGGTAGGGCTGTCCAGCTTTCAGGCGCAGCACATCGGGGCTGTAGGCGAACTTTTGCGCCATCAGGTAGACGTCGACCGGCTCGCCTCCGGTGTCGTGGCTGTGGTCGTGCCCCTCGGCCGCATGGCTGTGCGTGTCCTCGCTCACGTGCGGGTTCACGCTGCCGTCCTTCTGGGCGTAGCGCTGGACGAAGTAGTCGTGCTCGAAGCGGAACTCCTCGGGCGCCACGCCCGCCGAAGCCCCGTGACCACCGTGCCCACCGGCCTCGGCGGGCGCTTCGGCGGCACCATGGCCGCCATGACCACCGCCGTGAGCGTCGGGTTCGGGGGCAGCAGCCGTCTTGCCGCCGAAAGGAAGCGGTGCGGCGCCGAAGGCCGCCCAGGCGCCGTACAGGGAGACGGCGCCGAAGCCCAGTCCGGCGATGAAGCCGCGACGGGTCGTCAAATGCCTCTCAGGCATGGTGAGAGTCCTCTGATCGCGTAGTCGGAAACACGTGCGGCACCGCGCGAACGCGGCGCGTGGCCGGGCTTCCGACGCAGACGTCAGAGCGCTCGGCCGATCAGAGGCTGGTCTTCGGAGGGGGCGTGTCCGGGGT
>JAEWAA010000307.1 GCA_023391955.1 Bacillota bacterium
AGTCCGCCCGGCCGATCAGCGGCAGATTATGGGGGCCCAGATTGTGGATGACATGATAGAAGGAACGTTTCAGATGCTCGAACAGGGTCGCCGTATTGTCCGGGTTGCAGTCGAAGGGGACCTGCTCATCCAGGATGCTGAAGTCTCCCGTTTCCTTAATGTACGCCGCCGTGCCGACAATCAGCCACAGGGGATCGTCGTTGAAGCCGCCGCCCACCTCGTGGTTGCCTTTTTTGGTCAGAGGCTGATATTGGTGATACGCGCTGCCGTCCTCGAACTGGGTGGAGGCGATATCGATAATCCGCTCTCTGGCGCGTTCGGGAATCTGGTGCACGAAGCCCAACAGGTCCTGGTTGGAGTCCCGGAAGCCCATCCCCCGGCCGATGCCCGATTCGAAATAGGAGGCGGAGCGGGACATATTGAAGGTGACCATTCATTGATACGGGTTCCAGATGTTGACCATCCGGGCCAGCTTGTCGTCACTGGTTTCGAGGGCATATTTGCCCAGGAGGCGGTCCCAATAAGCGGCCAGGTCGGCAAGGGCGCGGTCTACGGCTCCGTCACCAGGGAAGCGGCTCATCATCTCATAGGCCCGGGATTTGTTGATGACACCCGGCTTTTCCCATTTCTCCTCCTCGGGATTCTCCACATACCCCAGCACAAACACCAGGGACTGCTCTTCTCCGGGGGCAAGGCTGAGCTTGAAGGAGTGGGAGCCTACCGGGCACCAGCCGCTGGCTACGGAATTGGAGGATTCTCCAGCCGCCACCACATCGGGACGGTCAAAGCCGTTGTATGCGCCCAGGAAGGTATCCCGGTCGGTGTCGAAGCCGTCGAAGGGACGGTTCACCGAGAAAAAGGAGAAGTGATTCCGGCGCTCCCGGTATTCCGTCTTATGGTAGATGGCGTTGTCCTCCACCTCCACCTCGCCGATGCTCAGATTCCGTTGGAAGTTGGTCATATCGTCATAAGCGTTCCAGAGGCAGAACTCGATGAAGGAAAAAAGAGTGACGGTTTTGGTGGCGTTGCCGGTGTTTTTCACCTTGACCTGGTACACTTCCCCGTTGAAGCCCAGGGGTATGAAGGCCAGCTGGCTGACGCGGATGCCGTTCCGTTCACCGGTGATGGAGGTATAGCCCAGACCGTGGCGGCATTCATAAAAATCCAAATCCCGCTTTACCGGCATCCAGCCCGGCGTCCAGAAGTCCCCGTTGTCATGCAGATAGAAGTAACGCCCGCCGTTGTCCAGGGGGACATTGTTGTAGCGGTAACGGGTCAGCCTCCGTAAACGCGCGTCCCGGTAAAAGCAATAGCCGCCGGAGGTGTTGGAAATGAGGCCGAAAAAGCTCTCGTTGCCCAGGTAATTAATCCAGGGATAGGGGGTTTGAGGGGTCGTAATGACGTACTCCTTGCGCTGATCATCAAAATGGCCGAATTTCAAAGGGGTCGACTCCTTTCGGATAGGAAGGTTTTATGATAAACAGGCGTTTTGTGAACGCGCGTTTATTTTGGGGTAAAGCTCCCGCAGCCTAACCAAGTCTAGGCTAACGGAAGCATATTTCCGCTACTGCTGGATGCTCCGGCTTATACGGCTGATCTCAAATGCGGTCCCATCCTGCAAAAGTGCAGTTATTTTTGGGCGGCAGAGGCCATTTGGCGGCTGTAGCTGCAAAAATGCAGTTATTTCCTGCTCATTCGCTGCAAAAAGGCTGCCATTGCAAAAATAAATGTATTTTTGCAGGATAAGCGGTGCCGGAAGGCCTCCCCGCCTGAAATAAATGCATTTTTGCAGTTATTTTAGAAAAGCGGAGGCGCATCAGCCCTACACGGGCGGAGGCCGCATCAGCCTACATCTGCGGAGGCGCATCAGCCTACATCGGCGGAGGCCGCATCTGGGCCTTCACCGTCGGAACTTTGCTGAAGGAGTGAGCGCCGCTGCCCAGTCTCCGGCACGTCCGGTTGAGTGGCAAACCGGCTCGCGGCCCGCCGCGGCTTACTGCCCGATGCTCCGGCAGGAGCCGCGCTGGATGAACTCCGCGGGGAAGCTGACGGTTTCGAAGCTGGAGCCGCTTTTTTTCTGCTGCATCCGGCTGATGGACTCCACTGCGGCCCGCGCCATCTCGTAGATGGGCAGGCGGACTGTGGTCAGACCCGGCGACAGCAAAGATGCGGACGGCACGTCATCGTAACCTGCCAGCGAAATGTCCTCCGGCACCCGGATGCCGTGGCGGGTAAAGGCCTGCAGCGCGGAAATAGCCATATCGTCATTGGCGCAGAACAGCGCCGTGGGCAGCTTTCCGGAGCGTGCCAGCCGCTCGGCCTCCGCATAGGCCTTTTCCTTCAGGAACTGGCCCTGCAGGATAAATTCCTCCCGCATGGGCAAGCCGTGCTGCTGGAGCGCCGTTTCGTAAGCCTTGAAGCGCTCCCGGCCGGAATAGGTATCCAGCCGACCGGCCAGGATGCCAATCTCCCTGTGGCCCAGTCCGATAAGATGCTCCATTACGGCCATGGTGCCTTCGTAGTCCATGGAATTCACCACGGACAGCCTGTTTTTGTTCAGGCGGCTGCCGATGATCTCGCCAATATCGTAGTCGATGAGCACAATGGGAGCCTGAAGCTCCGCCAGCTCGCTGACCATCTGCGGATCCCGCCCGGAGCCGACAATCACCCCGCCGTCGATGCGCTTTTGCAGGAAGGCCTGCTTCACCCGGAGGAAATCCTCCGGCGAATAAACTGTATGGATCAGCACATAGCTGCCCTTGGCATTGGCATGATCCGTCACCGCATCCACGAACCGGGCGAAATAACTGTTGTCGTAGATCCGGTTCACCTCGGGCCGTTCGGCGGTGCTCACCACAAACAGGCGGATGGTGTCTGTTCCTTTGCCTGCCAGAACACGGGCAGAGGTGTTGGGCTCATAATGATGCTCTTCAATCACCTTCAGAACCCGCTGCCGGGTTTCCTCCGGTACGTTGGAATAGTTGTTGATCACACGGGAGACGGTGCTTCTGGACACACCCGCCAGCCTGGCGATATCCTCACTGCGCATGTGCTGAAAAGCTCCTTTCGTGAACGCGCGTTTACAAGGTTATTGTAACCGCTCCCGGAAGCGCTGGCAACATTTTTTTCAGACACGTGATCGATCTGCCCGAGCCTCTTACTGCGGCCTGCAATCCGTTCCAGATGCCCTCAGCGCCATCCTGTCCGGCAAAAAAATGCCATCTGGACGTTTTTGGGAAACCGTGGCATGATGATACCAGGAGCGGCGGCTAGGCTTGGCAGACGGTTTGAGAACGCATACAATGC
>JAEWAA010000344.1 GCA_023391955.1 Bacillota bacterium
CCCTCCGTCAGGAGGGCTTCTCCGTAGGGGTCCGGAATTCCGGAGGGGCTGCGGTTCCGCTGGATTCGGGAGTAGTGAATATCTCGCTGGTACTCCCTTATGTACAGGGGGCAAGAATGGATTTTCACCAGGAATTCCGCTTGATGGCCGAGCTGATTGCCGATGCGGTCAAACCCTGGAGCAGCGAGGTGCTGGCTGGGGAAATCCGGGGTTCCTTTTGTCCGGGTGATTATGATCTGGCCTTGTCCGGACGGAAGTTTTGCGGCATTGCCCAGCGGCGGCAGCTGAAGGCATGTGTGATCTCCGCTTTTGTTCTGGTGGAAGGCAGCGGAGAGGCGAGAGGCCAGCTGGCACAGCGGTTCTACAAGGAATCAACGGGCGGGATTTCCCATACGGATGATCCCGGCGTGATGCCGGCCAGCATGGCCAGTCTTCAGGAATTGGCGGGAGTTCCTTCGGCGGAGGATTTTGTGGATAGCTTGCGGAAGCTGCTGGGGGCGGAGGAAGATGCCGGAAAAGCTGGAACTGGGACTTTTGACGGAGTAAAACGTTCAGAATTGGATAGCATGAGGGATGAATTGAAACGGAGATATGACCATGATTAAGAGAAAAGTTATATATTTTTGTCTTTTTTCAGAAAATACCTCGAAAAATTCGTTTTTCTTCGCAGGATGTCTTAGAATGAGGTAAAGGCGGTCTTATTGAAAATGATTCTCATTACAGACTAGAGTAAGGAGTGGAAATAGGATGGAAAACCGCTACGAAGCCATACTGAAAGAGATGGAACCCCTATCCGTTCTTTCCCCTGACGGAGAGATCATACCCGGACAGGAAGCCCCCGCCCTTGAGGATGGGCAATTGCTGGAGCTGATGCGCCGCATGGTATTTACCCGCACCTGGGACCAGCGTGCCGTGAGCTTGAACCGCCAGGGAAGATTGGGCTTTTATGCCCCTGTATCAGGCCAAGAGGCCAGCATTGTGGGAACCGGGTTCCCGCTGGTCAAGGAAGACTTTGTTTGCCCCGGTTACCGCGATATGCCCCAGCTGTATTGGCACGGACTGCCTATGGCCAATGCATTCCTATATTCCCGCGGACACCAGGAGGGCGGACGGATCCCGCAAGGTGTGAATGTACTCCTGCCGCAGATTATTATCGGCGCTCAGATCGTTCAGGCTGCCGGAGTTGCCATGGGACTCAAAAAACGCGGCACCACCAATGTGGCCATGACGTACACCGGTGACGGCGGCTCTTCCCAGGGTGACTTTTATGAAGGGATGAACTTCGCCGGTGTCTATAAGCTTCCGGTGGTATTCGTTGTGCAAAATAATCATTATGCCATTTCCACACCGCGTTCGAAGCAAACGGCTGCCGCAACCATTGCGCAAAAAGCTGTGGCTGCCGGCATTCCGGGCGTTCAGGTGGACGGGATGGATATTCTGGCCGTATATAAGGCCGCATCGGAAGCGGTGGAGCGTGCCCGCAGAGGTGAAGGCCCTACCCTGATCGAGACCCTAACTTACCGCTTTGGCCCCCACTCGATGTCCGGCGACGATCCTACCAAATACCGGACCAAGGATGAACAGGGAGAGTGGGAGGTTAAGGATCCCCTCGTCCGGTTCCGCCGTTTTTTGGAGAAGAAGGGCTTGTGGAGCGAAGAGCAGGAAATGAAAATCGTGGAGGAAGCCAAGGCGGAGGTGGCCAATGCTATCAAGCAAGCTGAGGCCGCGGCGCCTATGACGGTGGAGGGGCTGATCGACAGCATGTTCGAGACCACGCCCGCTTATCTGGAGGAGCAGAAGGAATATTTCAGAGGAGTCTAACATAGACCGACAATCGGCGGAAAGGACGGGAGAAACAATATGGCGCAAATGACAATGATTCAAGCGATAACCGACGCCATGCGGGTTGAACTGGCGCGGGATTCCAACGTGCTGGTGTTTGGCGAGGATGTAGGCCGCGTAGGCGGCGTTTTCCGGGCAACAGAAGGACTTCAGAAGGAGTTCGGGGAAGAGCGGGTATTCGATACCCCTCTGGCAGAATCGGGAATCGGAGGGCTGGCAGTAGGGCTTAGCGTACAAGGCTTCCGGCCGGTTGCGGAAATCCAGTTTATCGGATTTGTGTTCGAGGTGATGGACTCCATCAGCGGCCAGGCCTCCCGCCTCCGGTACCGCTCCGGCGGGCGCTACAATGCTCCCATCGTGTTCCGGACTCCCTTCGGCGGCGGCGTTAAGGCTCCGGAGCTTCATACGGACAGCCTGGAAGGGCTGTTTATGCAGACTCCCGGCCTGAAGGTGGTTGTCCCCTCCAATCCTTATGATGCCAAGGGGTTATTGATCAGCGCTATCCGCGATAATGATCCGGTATTTTTTATGGAGCATCTGAAGCTGTACCGCGGGTTCCGGGCTGAGGTGCCCGAAGGGGAATACACCGTTCCAATCGGCAAAGCCAATGTGGTCCGGGAAGGCACTGATGTAACGGTGCTGGCTTACGGCGCGATGGTGCATACGGCGGTGAAGGCGGCCGAGGAGCTGGAGAAAACCAGAGGTGCCAAAGCAGAGGTGATCGATTTGCGCTCCCTCGTGCCTTTGGATACCGACACCATTCTGGCTTCCGTTAATAAAACAGGCCGGGTGGTGGTTGTCCAGGAGGCTCAGCGTTCTGCCGGAGCCGCGGCGGAGATCATCGCCAGAATCAATGAAAAAGCGATTCTCCAGCTGGAGGCGCCGGTTATCCGGGTAACGGCACCGGACACAGTATTTGCATTCGGCCAGATTGAGGATAAGTGGCTGCCTGATCCTGCCAGAGTGCTGGCGGGTATGAATACGGTTCTCGATTTCTAGGAAGGAGGGCATAACGATGGCACTGTTCGAATACCGGTTCCCCGAGCTGGGGGAAGGTCTTCATGAGGGTGAAATTGTAAAATGGCATATTAAGGCCGGAGACAAGCTGGAAGAGGACCAGGTTATGATGGAGGTCCAGAACGATAAAGCGGTGGTTGAGGTGCCTGCCCCTGTTTCAGGGAAGGTAGTAGAGGTAAAAGCGGCGGAAGGCAGTGTCGCCCATGTGGGCGATGTAGTGGCTGTATTCGAGGTTGAGGGCGAAGGCACGGCGCCTGCTCCTGAAGCTGCAGCAGTACCCGCAGCAACGCCGGAGAACCCGGTGCCCGCGGCTGCACCGGCTGCAGCATCTGTTGCGGCAGCACAAGTTCCAACTGCACCTGCGGCACCTGCTGCTGTGGCAGCTTCGGCGCCTGTCCAGGACCGGCGCCACGTAATGGCTACTCCCGGCGTACGCAAGTTCGCAAGGGAGCAAGGTGTAGATCTGACCCGCCTGCAGGGCTCCGGCAAAAACGGCCGTATCACTCGCGAGGATGTTACGGCCGCCGCTTCCGGCGTTGGCCAAACGGCAGCACCCGCAGCAGCGGAAGCAGCAAGTGTGGCATCGGCCCCGGCAGCCCAAACCGCGGCGCCGGCAGCATCGGCAGCTCCGGCTGTGGCTGACGCAGCGGAAGAGCGTGTGCCTCTGAAGGGTGTCCGCAAGATTATCGCCCAAGCGATGGCCAAGTCGGTGTATACGGCTCCCCACGTAACCGTAATGGACGAGGTGGACGTATCCAAGCTGGTAGCGTTCCGCCAGCGTCTGAAGCCTATTGCCGAGAAAAAAGGTGTCAAGCTGACCTATTTGCCTTTTATCGTGAAGGCTGTAGTAGCGGCTCTGAAGCAGTACCCTGCTTTGAACGCTTCCATCGACGACGAGCGCAGTGAAATTGTATATAAGAAGAATTTCCACGTGGGTATCGCCACAGACACGGATAATGGGCTCATCGTGCCTGTGGTGACCAATGCTGACCGCAAGAGCATGTGGACCATTGCCGCCGAAATCAGCGAGCTGGCTGCCAAAGCCAGAGAAGGCAAGCTCTCCCCATCGGAAATGAAGGGCAGCACCTTCTCCATCACCAACATCGGCTCCGCCGGCGGGCAATTCTTCACCCCTGTCATCAACTGGCCGGAAGTGGCTATCCTGGGCACCGGACGGATTGCCGAGAAGCCGGTGGTCCGGGACGGCGCACTTGCCATCGGGGATGTTATGGCCTTGTCCCTGAGCTTCGACCACCGTTTGATCGACGGGGCTACCGCCCAGCATGCAGTGAATCTCATCAAGCAGCTGCTGTCTGATCCTGAGCTGCTGGTTATGGAGGTGTAAGGCGATGGTTGTTGGAGAATTTACCACGGATATTGATGTACTGGTGATCGGCGCCGGTCCCGGCGGTTATGTGGCGGCTATCCGCGCCGCCCAATTGGGCCGGAAGGTAACCATTGTGGATAAAGCTGAAGTGGGGGGCGTCTGCCTGAACCGCGGCTGTATCCCCTCCAAAGCACTGATTTCTGCGGCTCATCATCTGGAGGCCGTACAGCATGGCGATACGATGGGCATTAAGGCGGAAGGGGTTTCCGTTGATTTTGCCAAGGTTCAGGAATGGAAAGGCGGCATCGTCAAGAAGCTTACCGGCGGTGTGGGCGGACTTTTGAAGGGAAACAAGGTGGAGATTCTCTCCGGCGAGGTTCTCTTTATGAGCCCCAATGAGGTCCGGGTGGTCAGCGGCTATGACAGTGCACGGTACCGCTTTGTGGATTGTATTATCGCCACAGGCTCCCGGCCTATCGAGCTGAAGACCTTCCCCTTCGGGGACCGGATTCTCGATTCCACGGGCGCTTTGAGCCTGGACCATGTCCCTGAGAGCCTGATTGTCATCGGCGGAGGCTACATCGGCATTGAATTGGGTCAGACCTTCTCCAAGTTCGGCTCCAAGCTCACCATTCTGGAGGGCTCCGACGCCATCCTGCCGGGCTTCGAGAAGGAATTCTCCTCCCTGGTAGCCAAAAAGCTGCAAAAGGCTGGCGCCGTAATCGAAACCGGAGCAATGGCGAAATCCGCCCAGACCTCCGAGAAATCCGTGACGGTTACCTATGCCGTTAACGGGGAGGAGCGGCAGGCAACGGCAGAATATGTGCTGGTAACCGTAGGCCGCCGTCCCAATACGGATGAGCTGGGTCTGGAGATCGTGGATATGAAGCTTACGGAACGTGGATATATTGAGGTGGATGAAAAGGGTCAAACCAGCGTCCCCCATATTTATGCCATCGGTGATATTGTGGCTGGGCCCGCCCTGGCCCATAAAGCTTCTTATGAAGGAAAGGTTGCCGCGGAAGCCATCGCCGGGCACCCCAGTGTGGTGGATTACAAGGCTATGCCTGCCGTCGTATTCTCCGATCCGGAAATTGCCGGTGTCGGCTTAAGCGAAACGGAGGCCAAGAAGGAAGGCTACGAGGTCGCCATCGGCAAGTTCCCGTATGCCGCCAATGGCCGTGCCCTTTCCCTGGGCAGTGCAGAAGGCTTTGTGAAGGTAGTGGGTGACAAGAAAACCGGATTGGTGCTGGGTGCACAGGTGGTAGGACCGGAAGCCTCCAACCTTATCGCCGAGATTGGGCTGGCTATCGAAATGGGAGCCACCCTGGAGGATATCGCCTTAACCATCCATGCACATCCCACATTAGCCGAAATGGTGATGGAAGCCGCCGAAGGCGCATTGGGCCAGGCGATTCATCAAATCAACAAATAAGCTATCCCTCATAAATAACAACAAGACCTTTCCCCTGTTGAAGGAGAAAGGTCTTTTGTTTTGTCTTCCGCTAACGGATTTTTTGCTTCTCCGCCAGATGCTGCTGCGCCATCCGGATCATTTCCTTGACCATGGCGCCCCCGATTTTGCCGCCGATCCTTCCGGCATCCTCGGTTTTGAGCTGGCCGTTGTCCCCTTGGGAGAGCGGTATGCCCATGGATTGGGCGACCTCGAATTTGACTTGGTCCGGTTCCTGCGGGTTGACCGCATATCCCTCCTGCCTCATCACATCGGCTTTGAAGCTGTTGATGGCCGAAGGCGAAACAGGGTAGGCATATTGTCTGCTTTTACGTCTGCCCATAATGTTGCCCCGCTTTCATTCAAATTTGGGAAGGGGAAGATGGGTGCTTCCCTTATTGTTTGTCCTTTCACCCCGGATCATACTGCCTGCAGGGGAAACGAAAACCCTCCACTATAGCACCAGGCTTGGGGCGGGCGGTACAATAGACTTAACGAGTCTCCCGGAGGCGAATGCCAGTGAACAGCTATAAAACCATCGAGCTTGCCCGTGTTAACGGGATTCACCCCAATACTGTCCGGCTGTATGAGAAATTCGGATTTATTCCGAAGCCTGACCGCCAGCCCAATGGCTACAGATTATTCACCGATTTGCATATGGAACAGATTAAGCTGATCCGAATGGCCTTTGCTGTTGAGGTGCTGCAAAACGGCTTGCGCCAAAAAGCCATTGCTATTATTAAAGCTTCAGCAGGGGAGGATTTTGCAGAGGCAATCCGTATTGCCGAAGCTTACCGCTGCCAAATCCGGGAGGAACAGCAGCAAGCGGAGGAGGCGGTGCGGCTAGTGGGAGAGCTGCTTGCCGATCATAAGCCCGCTGAACCGGATAAGGATCTGACCCGTCAGGAGACGGCCAAGCTGTTGAACATAACAATGGACGCTTTGCGGAATTGGGAAATGAACGGGCTCTTGACCGTGAAACGTAAGCAGAACGGGTATCGGATATATTCCGGTGAAGATCTTCGGCGGCTTAAAATCATCCGTGCCCTGCGCAGCGCCAATTATTCACTGTCGGCTATTCTGCGTATGCTGTTCAGCTTATCGGGCAATGCTTCTCTAACTGACCTGCGCATGACCATAAATACGCCGCGGGAGGATGACGAAATTATCTCCGCCTGTGACACCCTGTTGACCTCGCTGGAGGCGGCTGCCAACAATGCGGATACCATGCTGGCCCATCTGCACCGGATGAGGCTTTCCTTTTCCCCTAACCCTCCACTTTAACACCAGACTTTTTATGGATGCTATTCTTTTTGTGCCGGCAAAAAGAAGGAGGTTTTCAGGTGGAAACGACTATCCAAGTAGAGGGTTTATGCAAATCCTACGGCGCGGTCCTGGCTGTGGAACAACTGGGTTTTACCGTCCGCCGCGGGGAGATGTTCGGTTTATTAGGTGCCAATGGGGCGGGAAAAAGCACAGCCATTGAATGTATCCTGGGTACCAAAAGCTACGATTCCGGAACAGTTTCGGTCTTGGGTATGGACCCTCTGAAGGATCGGAAGCGGCTTTTTGAACGGGTGGGGGTGCAGTTCCAGGAGGCGAAGTATCAGGATAAAATCAAGGTGGGGGAGCTATGCCGGATGACCAGGGCGCTTTACCGGAACCCGGCGGACTACCAGGGCCTGCTCCAGCGGTTCGGCCTTTCGGACAAAGCCGGAAGGCTGGTCAGCGAGCTGTCCGGAGGGGAGCGGCAGCGGCTTTTTATTGTGCTGGCCCTTATTCCTAATCCAGAGGTGGTGTTCTTGGATGAATTGACTACCGGATTGGATGCCCGGGCACGCCGGGATGTCTGGCAGTGTCTAAGCCAGCTAAAGGCAGAGGGGCTGACGATCCTGCTGACCTCCCACTTTATGGATGAGGTGGAGGCGTTGTGCGATCATTTGATGATTATGAAAAAGGGCAAGGCGATTTTCTATGGAACGGTCCGGGAGGCAATCGCCTCTAGTCCCTGCGAAACCCTCGAGGATGCATATCTGTGGTATACGGATGAGGAGGTGACCGGACGTGCGGGTCTTCAAAGCATTGTTTAATACCGAGTGGAAGCTGGCGCTGCGGGGGATGGATTTGCTCATTTTCTCCATCTGCATGCCCGTTGTGGTTGTGGTGATCCTAGGGATTGTATACGGCAGCAAGCCGGCATTCGACGGTGCTGACTATTCGTTTTTGGAGCAATCCTTCGGGGCGGTTGCGGCCATCGCTGTTTGTGCAGGAGGGGTGATGGGGCTTCCATTGGTGATTTCGGATTACCGGCAGAAAAAAATCCTCAAACGGTTTAAGGTGACGCCGGTAAGCCCGTCTATGCTGCTGGCAGTCCAGGTTAGCGTTTATGCTCTTGCGTCGGTTCTCTCTCTGGTGCTGGTGTATGCAGCCGCGGCGCTGTTTTTCGGATACCGGATGGAGGGCAGCTGGCTGACCTTTCTGGGTGCATACCTGCTGGTGCTGCTTTCTATCTTCAGTATTGGGTTGTTGGTGGGCGGGACAGCGTCCAATATCAAAACGGCGGGTATCTGGGCCAGTGTGCTGTATTTTCCGATGCTGGTGTTTTCGGGTGCAACCCTTCCTTATGAGGTAATGCCCGGCGCGCTTCAAAAAGCCGCTGACGTGCTTCCATTGACCCATGGTATTAAGCTCATGAAGGCGGCATCCTTGGGTCTGCCGGCGGATGGTGTTTTGCTTCCGCTTGCTGTGATGGCGGGTCTGGCTCTGATTTGCTCGATGGCGGCGGTCCGGTTTTTCAAGTGGGAGTAGAGAGAAGGGCCTTCCAATGAGGTTTGCTAAATTGGAGGGCTTTTTTCTTTCAGGATTCAATATTTCGAAAATTGGAACTTTCAGCATAGGGGTTGCGCTTCTTAGGACCTATGTGGTAAGGTATGTCTTGTCACTTCTTCGGTGAAAAAAACAATAAAAAAAGATGCTTGACGAAAGATGTCGAACATGATATATTGTTATTCCGGCGGTGAAACGCTGACGAAGTAAGCTGATAACGAATAGTTAGCTCCTTGAAAACTGAACAACGAGCAGCAAAACAATGAAGCCAAACGTTTCGGCCCCATAAAGTGAAGCAAAGCTCTCGCAGCCTAGCCAAGTACTTTACGGGGACCCCAAGAGATTGGGAATATGAGCTAAAGAAAGCTCTAACATAACGGTCCTTCGGGGCCACTTTTATGGAGAGTTTGATCCTGGCTCAGGACGAACGCTGGCGGCGTGCCTAATACATGCAAGTCGAGCGGGTTTGTTCCTTCGGGGACAAGCTAGCG
>JAEWAA010000374.1 GCA_023391955.1 Bacillota bacterium
GTGTCAGCTTTTCCTCGGGGAGGGAACAGAGCCGCTGCCTGTGGAGCCGGAGCGGTTTGCCACCTTCGAAGCCTATGTGGACCGGGTCCTGGAAGCCGAGGACGATCTGGTGAAGGAAATCAAAAAAACCTGGATTTACGCCCACCGCAAACGGGCCATCCGATAATGAGCCCCTAGAATAATAAACGATGTTTCTATCATACAAAGGACGTGCTGGAATGGAAGAGTTGAGGAAGCTGACGGAGGAACTGTGCGGGGAAGGCAAGCTGCTTCACGCCGTGCTCAGCAATCCCCGGAACAAAGCGGAAGGGTTGCCCTCCAAGCTGAAGGCAAAGCCGGTGCTTCTGAAGGGGGAGCGGATGGTCCAGCTGGAGAACACCATCGGGCCCAAGGCCTATCACGAAAATGTAACCCCGGAGGAAGCCGCGGCCAAGCTGGCGGAGTGGCTGGAGGGCCATTTTAAGCAGGGACTTCTGCAAACGGCGGAAGCGGACTACCAGGTGCTGGTGGACAAGCGGGGGAAGGTGGCCATCCTGCGCAAGGCTGCGACCAAGCAGCAGGCGGAGCTGGGGCATAACCGCAAAAAGCAGTATTTGCTGGAGGAAGGTGTTCCGGTACCATTCATGGTGAAGCTGGGGGTAATGAACAAGGAGGGCAAGGTTCTGGCCCCCAAGTACGACAAGTTCCGCCAGATCAACCGCTACCTGGAGATGATTGAGGACGTTGTGGAATATTTGCCTCAAGACCGGGTGGTCCGGATTGTGGATTTCGGCTGCGGCAAGTCCTACCTGACCTTTGCCTTGTATCATTATCTGGTGGCGCTCCGCGGCATGAAGGCGGAGATTGTGGGTCTTGACCTGAAGGCCGATGTGATCGCCCACTGCTCGGCATTGGCCGTGGAATTCGGCTACGCCGGTCTGAAATTCCAGACCGGGGACATCAGCCAATATGAGGGAGCGGAGCAGGCGGATATGGTGGTCACCCTCCATGCCTGCGACACGGCAACGGATGCGGCTTTGGAAAAAGCAGTGCGCTGGAACGCCGGCGTCATCCTGTCCGTGCCCTGCTGCCAGCACGAGCTGAACCGGCAGATTAAGAATGAACTGCTGTCGCCCATGCTGAGCCATGGTTTGGTTAAGGAGCGCTTCGCAGCCTTGGCCACGGATTCCATCCGGGCCAGCCTCTTGGAGCTGGCCGGTTATAGAACGCAGCTGCTGGAATTCATCGACATGGAGCACACGCCCAAAAATATTCTGATCCGCGCCGTACGCCAGCCTTCGCCGGACCCCAAGAAGCTTGCGGCCCAAGCCCGGTCTTACCTGGCCTTCCGGAATATGCTGCAGGCGGAGCCCTATCTGGAACGGGCCTTGGGGGACATCCTGAAGCCGGTGCTGGACGAGGCCTAAGGCGGGTTTGCAAATACGCCCTAAACCATTCCCTCATCTTGGGCTTTTTTGGCGGCTTGAATCCGGTCGCGCACATCCATTTTGGAGTAAATGCTGGAAATATAGTTTTTGACTGTTCCTTCGGACAAGTAGAGCCGCTCCGCAATTTCACGGTTGTTCAGCCCGTCAGCGATGCATTCCAGCACCTGCTGCTCCCGGTCGCTGAGCCCGTAGGAAGTGCCTGAGCGGCTTTGCTCCTCATGGACGGAGGCAGAGGAGGAATGGGCGGCTCCGCGGGTATCCGGGGAGGCTGTTCCCTGGAGATGGGCCACCATCATCTTGGCGATATCCTGGGGAATCAGGGTCCCGCCCTTGTGGACCCACTTGATCCCGGAGATCAGATCCCGGGGATGGATGGCCTTCAGGAGATACCCTTCCGCGCCTGCTCCCAGAGCGTCCACCACATACTGGATCTCCTGGAACGTGGTCAGGATGATCACGCGGATTTCCGGATACCGGGCTTTAATCAGCCGGGTGGCCTCCACACCGTTCATTTCGGGCATATGGATGTCCATCAGGACCACGTGGGGAGAGGACGTTGCGCACAGCTCCACCGCTTTGCTTCCGTTCTCGGCCAATCCCACCACCTGAATCTCCGGGTCCATGTCCAGCACAATGTGCAGGCTCTCCCGGATCAAATCCTGGTCGTCCGCAAGCAGCAATCTGATCTCGTTCATAGCCTTGCGCCTCCTTATTTGAATGCTAGAGCTTTAGGGCTTCTCCAACGCAGTGGTTTCCGTGTATAAATATTCATGATGTTTCTTTCCTTACCGGTAAAGGAGTGCCTTGGATGCTCAAACACGTTTTGTCGGCCTTGACTGGATTAACTATTTGAGGAATCAAGGCCGCCAAAAAACTCGCCCTCAAGTCACTCCTTTACCTCTCAGTCATTTCACTTGAATATTCATTCACAACCTTGCCTACAGTCCGTCCGGGCCCGGGCTTCTCAGGACGGGAATGCTGCACACCACTGTGATGCCCTTCTGGGCAGAGGGCAGCACCTGGAGACGGCCCTGCAGCGCAGACAGCCGGTCCTCCATGGCCGACAGCCCGAACCCGGGCTGGACGTCCCCGCTGCCGATGCCGTCATCGGAAATGGTCAGTGTATAGCGGCTGGGGGCATAATCGGCGTGGATCCGGATGGACGACGCCTGCCCGTGGCGTTTGGAATTGGTCAGCGCCTCCTGAAGGCAGCGGATCATGGTCAGCTGCGCCTGCCGGGGAAGCTCATACCCCTCTCCGGAGGTGGTCAGAAGGATTTCTGTCCCGGTATTCACACCGAAGTCCTTGGCCATCTGTTCCAGTTGACCGGCGAAGCTGCCCTCTTCCTCCGGCGGAGCCATCTGGTGGATATTGCGCCGGACCTCCTCCAAGCCGTTGCGGGCCACCTGCCGGAGCACATCCAGCTTCTCGCGGGCCACAGCAGGGTTAATCTCCAGCAGGTAGGAGACGGCATCCATCCCCATAATAACCGTAGTGAAGGTATGCCCTACCGTATCATGCAGCTCCCGGGACATCCGGTTGCGCTCCTCGGCCACCGTCAGCTTCTCCACCTGGCTGGAGTATTGCTCCAGGACGCGGTTTTGCTCCTGGACCAGCCGGTAGACCCGGAGGTTCTCCTCGTAAAGCTGCTTGACGCTGTAATGGGAGTACCAGATTTTATGTATGCCCAGACCCAATCCCAGCAGGATGCCGGAATTGAGGCAGGCGGTAATGGCGGTGGCCAAGTCGAAGCCGTCCGGATAAGCTATCCATAACAGCAGGATAGGTAGGCCCAGCACATACAGAAAAATGTTCACCACCAGGATATAGCAGTTGCGGGAATGAAAACCCAGCAGCAGCAGAGCGACTGTAACCAAATTGGTCATTTCCCCGTATTTAAACGTGGCGAACATACTGAAGAGGCCGCTGGTAACCAGCACGCTGAAGGGCAGCGCCCACAGA
>JAEWAA010000384.1 GCA_023391955.1 Bacillota bacterium
TCATTGGCCCGGCTGATCTGCGCCCAGGCGCTGGTATACATGTAGAGCCCGTCAATCATGCTGTGGACGCCGCTGGGCTCGTACCAATACGCCGTTTTATTGATACCGCCAAGGGTGTAGGAAGCCCCATCCTTAGCGACAATTTTCGATTCTGTGTCCAAGGTGAACAGTTCCACCATAGGCTTGCGGTCCTTGGTAATGCCGAAGGTGTAGAAACCCGGCAAATAAGGCGGTGTCGCCATCAGCTGCCCGTTGGTAATCTGCGGACCTACAGGAACCCCCTCATATTGGGTGTTATAGTAATCTCCGTTTACACCGCCGACTGCTCCTGTTTCTGAGGCCATCCCCAGCACCGTCTGCTTTTTGGTAAACTGGCCGCCTGTGCCTGTCATGACATCCAGCTTTACATACGGATTCTGAAGATCCACCTGAATGGCCTTCGCCTGTACGGAAACGGACTTTCCGCTCCGCTGCGTGCTCCACAAATAATTTTTGAGTATGGCGCCGGAGGTCAGAATATCCTCGCTTTGCAGCTGCAGCATGGATTCGGCGTGAGCCGGAAGGGCTTGCGTATAAGAGATGACGGGAAGGGACACCGCCAGAGCCAACGAAATTTTACTCCACCGGCAAAACCGGCTGCTGACATATGCGACTGCTTGAATGGTTTTTTGATGAAGGGCTGCGATCCATTTGCGTTCCCGGGCCTTGCTGGTCCTGTTGTGATTGTGTTGCACGTTGGAAATACTCCTCTCCGTTTTGTAGCTTTTTTGGGTTTTCTATACCTTAGACCGCTTGACCTACCAAAAAGTTACGCTAAAAAAAAGAAAAAGCCGCGGCAGATGCGCCGCGGCTTGTATTGCAGGCCGGTCGGAAACTTGCTTATTGGCCCAAAGCTTCTTTACGGAGCAGCTCGGCCTTGTCTGTACGTTCCCAAGGCAAGTCCACATCTGTGCGGCCAAAATGGCCATATGCTGCTGTCTGGCGGTAAATGGGCTGGCGGAGACCCAGCTCCTTAATAATACCGGCCGGACGCAAATCGAAGTTCTTATAAATCAGATCAACCAGCTTTTCATTGCTGACCTTTCCGGTACCGTAGGTATCTACGCTGACGGATACAGGACGAGCCACTCCGATGGCATAAGCCAATTGGATCTCAACTTTGTCGGCCAAACCGGCGGCGACAATGTTTTTGGCTACGTAACGGGCCGCGTAAGCGGCGGAACGGTCAACCTTGGTAGGATCCTTGCCGGAGAATGCACCGCCTCCGTGGCGGGCATATCCGCCGTATGTATCGACGATAATCTTCCGTCCTGTCAAGCCGGCATCCCCTTGAGGTCCGCCAATGACAAAACGGCCGGTAGGATTAATGAAAAACTTGGTGGCTTCATCCAGGAACTTGTCTGGTACAACGGGTCTGATAACATGCTCTTTGATATCCCGTTGGATTTGCTCCAGAGTAATGTTCTCGGCGTGCTGTGTGGATACCACAATCGCATCAACCCGCACCGGCTTATCGTTTTCGTATTCCACTGTTACTTGGGTCTTGCCGTCCGGACGGAGGTATGGCAATGTGCCATTCTTGCGCACTTCCGACAGCCGTCTCGACAATTGATGCGCCAAGGAAATAGGCAGCGGCATCAACTCCGGCGTCTCGTTGACAGCAAAGCCGAACATCAGACCTTGATCACCTGCGCCTAACGCCTCAATTTCCTCATCGGTCATGGTGCCTTCCCGGGCTTCCAGCGCTCTGTTGACACCCATGGCGATATCTGCGGATTGCTCGTTCAGCGAGGTCAGTACCGCACAGGTTTGATAATCAAAGCCGAACTTGGCCCGGGTGTAACCGATTTCCTTAATCGTATTGCGGGCAATAGCCGAAATGTCCACGTAATCCGCACGGCTGGTAATCTCCCCAATAATCAGTACAAGGCCTGTAGCAACGGAAACCTCACAGGCTACACGCGCATTAGGGTCTGCTGCCAAAAAAGCATCCAGCACCGAATCGGATATTTGGTCACATATTTTGTCCGGGTGCCCTTCCGTTACGGACTCCGACGTGAATAAATGTCTTGAAGTCGTCATATCATTCTCGACCTCCCTGTAGATAATCATAATGTCATGGTCCACATGAAAAAATCCCCTAACAAGGCGCTCGTGGTCCGAGTAGCCGCGCTTAGGGGATCAGCTCATCTCTACCGCTCCCTGCTTCAATCCACGCACTCATCCGGAGTGACGACTTGCGGGCGCAAAGCATGGTTTATGCCGCTCCCTAAAGGAGGTGTGGCTGTGGAAAACCTTCATTTTATAAATATACTGGATTCAATAATGACTGTCAATTAAGCATAAGAGTTACTAGCATGAACGTATAGGAATCCATAAAACTGGACAGATTATACAGTAGTGTTTGGCTTTGAGGTTAGTCAAGTGAAAAAAGCGTCTCCTCTGCCTTCTGGATCAACCGTTTGGTGATGTTACCACCTACATATCCTGTATCCCGAGATGCAATATGACCCCAGTAGTCCTCCTTGATGGAGCCGGCGGTCACTGCTCCCAATTCTGTAGCAAACTCCGTATCGGCCGAAAAGGACTGGAGCGCCTGTTTGCCAACCGGCAAGCCCAATTCAGCGGCAATCTCATATTTCATCATGTCCAATGCGGCTTTACACTCCGGAACCACTTTCTGATTGCTGCTTTTCGCCATGCGGATCATCCTCCTTAAAGTTTAGGTCTACCCATAGTATGGCCGCTTAGGGATTGACCAACCGGATAAGTTGATTCCAGCATGGGTAAAAGCTCACAGCATTTCCGTCGACTTGGCTTAGCCAGTACTTGAAAATAATGAAATCCCCCATATTAACCGAAGTCAAATGGAGGATTTTCACTATTACCGCCGTTTATTGCAAAACCGTCCCGTCCGCATTTTGAATGGAGTAACCGCCGCGCACCATGACATAAATGGCCGCATCACTTTTGGCTGCGGGCTTGATCCCGCGTCCATCCCGCGGGAAAATAAGCAAATGATTCAGTTCGATTGCAGTTCCTGCAGCCAGGTCCTTGCCAGAGGTTACATCAGGAATGCCATCCCCATCCGTACTGACCGCAACTGTTTTGCCGGTCCGGACAATAACTTCCGTCCCAGCCTTGGCGAACAGCGTCTGCCCAGATTGAAGCTGCACCACCTTCAGTTCTGATTCGGCACCACTGCCAGCAGGCTGAGAAGTTGGGGCTGGTGTCTGCGTTACCGCGCCACCGCTTTGTTTGCTGATTTCCTTGGCCACCAGTTCTGCGAGCTGCTGATCCAGATAACTCTTTGTAATCAACGGATCGTTCACGGTTCCGGTTGGAGCTGAGGCTCCATCAGCTTTTGATTCCAATGTTACACTACCTACCCATACACCAATGCAAAGGGCCATAAACACAATGATCCACTTTTGCTTACGCAATTTTTAAGACCCCTTTCGCGAGACTGCCCGGTCAGTCTGATGTAATAAACCAGTCAAACTTCTTGGAGGCAATCAAACGTTTAAAGTTATATTCGCCACCTTCTACCTGCATTAGATCATAAATATTAATGGTGTACTTCTTCAATTTGGACAAATCATAAACTAAATTTTCTTCGACCTCACTGATTTTTGTCGATTGGCTTCCAAGCAACAATGGAGTACTTCCTTTTTCCAAATCATAAATCTGCGTCATACTTACTCGTCCATCAGGATCTACCATCTCAATTTCAACTTTATGAGTTGCAGGATCAGTCGCAAGCAGCAGTTCTTTCTTTAGTTGATAATCAAAACCTAAATTAACCCGGTTTTGTTGATAATCAACTGTTGTTTTTAACTTTTGAAGCGTTAATGAATAATGGCCGATTGGAACATTTTTAAGATTGTTCTGTACGGTCTTATCTTCAACAGGAAGTCCGAAGGTTACAGCATTTACATAAGAATCCGCTTTTGCTTCTCCTTCCAAAAGCTTTCCTTCTGAAACAGCGCGGCCCATAATCAGACTGCTGCCTTCAAGATCGTATGCTTCGGGTACAACGGTGTAAAAGTATACAAACGCTTTTCCGTTTGGAGCAACTTTGTTTTTCCCGGCTATGTTCATAGCCGAAACGGTAACGCCATCAGGTAACTTGAAGTATCCAACAAGGCTACTAAGCTCCAATTGCCGTTTCTCCAGGTTTTTGACCTCTACTTGGGCAACATAAATACTTTCCGCTTCACTGGAATACTTCTTTACATGATTAACTGTATAAGACACCTTGTCCATAAGATTGCTGTCAGTAATGAAGGCATCTCCTACAGCAACCATTGGGCTATCATATTGATCGGCTTTTACAAACATTTCTGTTATATCAGAAGCTGAAATCTTGTCGCCCTCTTTATTCAATTCCTGCAGCACCAGCTTCATTTGATCAAACTCATAAGTGTAAGGTACTTTCCCGGTAATCTGAATATTGGTGGTTTCCCCAGGCTTTAATGCAATGGCCTTATCCATTCTGACATTTTTGGACTCTACCTTTATTGAATCATCAAACATCAGATAACTTCCTAATTGCGGAACAGGAACAGATTCCGACCCACGGTTAGTAATGGTAACATCCAGGATAACAATATCCTTATCTTCCCACGGTACCCGATGAAAATGATTGACTAAAGCGCCATATGTACCGTTATCCGTCATAAATAACTGTTCTGTTGCAGCTTGGTCTTGAGGTTCAGTTTTCTTCTCGACTAATTCATAATAAGCCATGGCTGTGGTAACAGCGCTGTTGTTGATGGTTTCCGTCCTGGTAATGACCAACTGTGCTCCATCAAGCGACACCTCAGCAGGCACACTTCCGCTTAATACACCCTCTTTTTCTTCCAAGGGTTGAACGATAGCATCTTTCGTTAAAACAGTCGCCTTTAATGGATACAGTAATCCATTGGACGTCTTCAGCTTGTACTGTAAGTCAGGCAATGTTAATGGTTGGATGTCAGTATTCTTTAGAAAAAACTTGAAACTCACCTGATTAGCCTTATCGCGTTTAGTCACTCTCATACTTTCTGCTTTGGAAGAGGTTTTAAGCTGATTGATCCAAACCGTCCGCGATTGCCCAACCTTGGTTTCCAACGTAAAATCTGCAGGAACTTGAAGTGTGCCTAATGCACGTTCATAACCGGCAACACTAAAGTCCCATTGAATTAATTTAAATCTCAGATCCTGCAGAGAAACATCTTTACCAACGTTGGCATAAAAGCTGAAGCTCTCTGAGGATTGGGCAGTAATTCGATTCTTATCTTTATCCGCTGCGAGTAAATTCACACTGTAGTTTAAGCCGGAGTTAGATTGCAGCCTCACCCAATAATTTATAAAGTCCATATCCGTATAACTATTATTCGTAAAAGTCAAAGTAAAGGTAACCCGATTATTTTTTCCATCCGGGTACATACTAATATCACTCAACGCCACAGATTGATTCTCATTGAAACTTACCGAGTCAATGGCCGGAATATCGGCTTGTGTGGAGTTAAGCAAACTCTCTGCCGCGGCAACAGGGAGTGGCTTCATATAGACAGCAACAGGGCCTACTGCTATCGCACATGCTACAACGAAAGAACCAATCTTTTTCATCTTTTTTAACTTTCTCATTCTGCTCCTCCTGGCTATACATTTTCCATTATATCCTATTGGACGCATTGAAAGGTGGAATAGTTGCACTCTTAGCAAAACAAAAAGGAGACCCGAAGGTCTCCTTTACTGTTACACTATCTGATATTACGGACTAACAAACAGTGTTACACTTTGACCTGCTGCAGTAGTAGCAGTAATCTCAAAGCTTGTAGCACCATTCATGTTGATAACACCGTATTGGTCGATTGACGGGCTACCAGCGTCAGGATTCTTCACTGCAAATACAACACCAAACAGATAGTTGTACTTACGAAGAGTCAGACCCTTGAACTCTTTATTGTAGTTATCCGTTACCTTAAGACCAAACAGTTCAAATACATTTGTTGTACCGGTAGTAATGTCAGTAGGCTTCTTGGTAGTGGAATCAGCAGCAATCTTAGTAGCAGCAAGCGCGTCATCCTTAACGTTTACAGAAACAGTTTGTACCAAAATCTCATCCTTAGCAGTTGCAAAGGATACGGTCAAAGTAGCTGTTCCCTTAGTGTTACCAATTACATAAGCCTTTTCATCAGTACGCGATCTTTCCGGGGCTACAGCTACGTTTTGACCTGCGCCTGTTGTTTGAGCCAAACCAGTTTTCAATACAGAAGTGTTAGAAGTAGAGATGTTTCTGATCTTCTTCGGAACAGCTACCACATTACCAGCGGTGTCCTTAGCAGATACCGTAACTTCACGAGCCAAAGCACTCAAAGCCGGATCAGTTTGTTCGCCAACGGTAAGAGCTGTTGTAGAAGCAGCATAGGTGCTGTCGTGGACAGTCTTAAAGCCGATAGTGCCAGATTCGCTAGCGTTGCTAATTACTGCATACAGATCAGATACAGCATTAACAGTATAGTTCAATTCGTTACGAGTATCAAAAGCTTCGATTTTTCTTACTACCTTATTAGTAACCGGAGTCCATGTAGTTCCATCAATGCTCTTTTCTACTACAGCAGATACCTCAGCGGATCCACTAATTGCTGCTGCATTAGTTACAAACTTATGGGTTTGATTAAACTTGGAACCAACATTGGAAGTCCAAACCAAAGTTGATGCGTTGTAAGTGTCTTGGATATAGGTTGTGTTAGTAACGGTTGCGCTAAAGTCAACCTTGTTAACAGTATCGTATACATCAATAGAATCATCGGAAGAAGTTGCAGCAACTACTACACGGTATTGTGCAACATCAGATGCAGCACCAGTGGAAGTAACTACATCACCATTAGGCGTAACATACTTAAAGGTCTTCAGTTCTTTGCCGTATTGATCGTATACAACAAATTTGAAATCACTTTCAGCACCTGCAACAATCTTCTTAGCGGGCTCAGTGGAAACCTTAATGGAATCCGGAACGCGAGCACTTGCAACAGTATAGGTCTTGTTGGCAGTCGAAGATACGTTAGGTGTAATAATAGAAGCCATTACAGAAATGATAGAACGCGGTTGGGAGGGAATTGCAGTAATCTTAATCTTGCCCTTGTTTTCGCCAGATCTTACAAGAGTACCTGTGCTCAATACGATTCTGCTGTAGTTTTCATTGCTTACAATTTCATCAGCAGACAACTTGTTGCCATTTGCATCGTAAGCAACCAAAGGAATGTAAGCATCAGGGTCGCCAGCTGCGATATAGTCGGCAACGTCACCCAGTTCAATCTTAGTCGCTACTTTTGCGGATTTCACAGAAATTTTTGCAGTGTTTGTTCCAGCTTGATTATAAACAGTAAGGGTGTAATCACCGTCTTTATCAACGTTTCCGAGCAGGGAAACTTTGACGTCTGCGATTTCATCGTTATTTGTATCTCCAACTTCCGGAGAAATCTTCGGCTCATAAGGAGTTACAAAAACTTGAGTTGCTGTCTTGCTGCTCACATCGAGAGGAACGATATTGCCGTATTGATCATAGTTGATAATATCAAACGTTGCAGTTTCACCAGATTGGCCGATGGAGCTTCCGCCGTTGGAATACTTAACAGTGCCAAGTTCCATCTTGGTAATGAAAGCAGCTGTACCCTTGGTGAAGTTCTTAGTTGCAGTAACACGGGTATCATTGTGGTATACGATTACCGGGATAATGCCGATGCCAGCTTGAACTTGGTTAGTGCTAGTATTCAAGCTAAGCAGCAGCTCGCCAGCATCATTGCGAGTCAGCTTTCTGTAAAGATCAACATTGTTAACCTTTGCGTTTACTGTATAGCTGCCTGCGGAGAAGGAAGCATTTTCGCCGTATTGATTAGTCGGCTTCAGCTTCACAATGACATTTGTAGAGTCTGCAAGAGTGTCGCTAGTGGTTACAAAGTCGATTTTTGTGACCTTCTCAGCTTCAGCAGTGAAGGAAGCAGTTGCAGTACCGATAGCATCAGCAGCCAGACCGCTCAAGGTTACAGTGTAGGAACCTTCACCAATCTTCACGTCAGTCAGAGTCAGAACAGCGGAAGCCTTGTCGTCGGAGAACTTAGCAGTTGTAGCTACAACAACGGAACCTTTCTTCAGTTCCAGCTTAGCAGCAGCAGTGTCAACAGCCTTGTTGAACTTCACTTCAACAGTCTTAACGCCAGTAGCCTTAGCTTCGGTTACGGAAACCTTGCCAGGAACGACAACCTTCGGCAGAGCCGAGAAAGTCAGTTCTACGAACACGCCGCGAGTAGCGTTAACAGTGTAGTCAGCTTGGGACAGGCCCAGTTCCTTAACAGCAACTGCTACGTAGCCCTTAGCCCACTCATCAACCTTGCCAGTTACAGCGTCGGTGGATTGAGCCAGACCAGTCAGACGAACCAGTACAGTAGCCAGTTGTTGGTAGGATACTTTACCTTCCGGATCGAACTTGCCAGGAGCTACGCCGTCAAAAGCCTTGGCGGTAGTAGCGGCACCGATGAAGCCAGCAGCCCAGTGGTCAGCAGGCACGTCAGTGTAAGTATTGGCAGCCTTGTCTTCAGTCACTTTCAACAGCTTAGTTACGATCTTAGCCAGTTGAGCGCGAGTCATGTCGCCAGTCAGGTTGGCGCCAGTGTCGTCGCCTTCGAAGATGCCCAGAGCCTTCAGGGCGTCGTACTTTTCTTCGGTTGTTTTAGGTGTAGTTGTAGTTGTTGCTTCAGCTGCGAAGGCTACGGATGCGAACATCGAGAACACCATAGCAATCGCAAGGATCAGAGACAAACTTTTTTTCATAACCTTTTTTTCTCCTCCTTGATATTTCGGTTGTTGAGAGTTTTGTTTGCTAAAAAGAAAGCTCGATTCCCTCATGCGTTGTTTCACCCCCTTCCCAGAGTTGAGCGCATTTAACAAATGTAAAGTCTGCAGCAGGTAATGCCACAGAAACTAGTAAACTATGAAGAAAAAGTTTAGACTTCAAATGCCACTTTAACATTATACAATGGCAGGCGGTCATCGTAAAGTCATTTGTGAAAATTAACCATGGCTCAGGATTTCAGCCCTTGTTACCTGATTATCATCATTTTCACAGTATTAAACGCTGGGGTTTTAAAAAAGTTGCGGGATGAAACAAAAAACTTTTAAATTGTTTAATTCGGTTCAACCCAACCGGATGTGTCATTTGCGTATATCATTTGTTATATCATCCGGCTACGAAACCAAGTATATCGTGAATATTCATCTTCGTCATTACTAACAATTTTCCAAAAACAATCGTTATAAGGACAAAAACAGGCCGCCCGGAAACAGGCTCCAGAGCGGTCTGATTCGGTTTGCTTTAACTAAAACTTGCAGGGAACACCTTAGTCTTTTTCTTCATGATACGCAGAACAATGACAGCCGCTTCGGCTCTGGTCAGGTTGGCGGTCGGCACGAAGCTGACCGTAGCCTTCTTCTCACCCTCAACGAGTGCATTCGGCTTGCCCTCCATAATGCCATTGCTATTCACTGCGGACACGCTGGGGCGGGCATAATAGTCGATGCTGGTGCCATCAGTAAACAGCTTCTCCAGAGTGGTCAGGAGCTTCTTGGTGCTGCTGGTAGGCGAATCATTGGCGGGGAGCTTCAATTCCATTGCTCTGGCGATCATTACGGCTGCATCCTGCCGTTTGATTCTGCCGTTCACATCAAAGAATCGCTGCTCCACTCCAGTGACAATACCTGCTCGTGCAGCCGTCTCGATCTCGGAATACTTCCAGAGCTCCTGGGGACCATACATATCGAGAAAACCTGTATTTTGCACATCATAGAAGGTGTAATTGGCGTCGGAATTAATGGGGAGATCCAACGCCCGAACCATAAGTGCAGCGAACTCACCGCGGGTAATATAATTATCCACGCCGAATTGATCGTAGTTCATTCTCCGCATGACACCCTTGGCAAACAAGGCGTCAATGGTGTTGCGTGCCCATGCATGGTTCGTGACGTCGTAGAAACTTTCACGGAGCTTCATGACTTTATAGTAACCGAAGTCATCAAAGTTCACAGTAATGGTATTGTCCTTGGTATTTACGGCTCCGCCGACGTTCGTCCAAACGCCGGAATCGTTCATTCTAAACACGCTGACAATGGTTCCTGCTTCGCTTACCAAGTTATCGTCAAATTTAAGTGTCAGGGTGCCGCGGTTTGCAGGAATAACTTTGCGGCTTCCACCATACCTAACGTTCTGGGCAAATCCGCCGTTTTCCAGATAAGGCTGTATCCCGTCTGTAGCCGGCTTTTGGCCGCTAACCGAGGCTGCGGAAGATTCGCCCAAACCGCCGGAGATCCAATAAACTGGTGAAATCGCTGTGAATTTCTGAGTTTGTACATTGTTCGTATATAACGCCTTCATACTGGGATCAACATACACTACCGGACCTTTATTATCCAAATGATTGACATATCCGATCATCTGGCCGTAGTCGTTTACCCGTTCAACCACCCCGTCACTGGGATCGGCAACCCCAAATAAAAGGTTGGTTCTGTCATAGTATTTAACAGTTTCAAGCGTTCCCGGGTTGGCTGTTTTCAGGACAATTCCCTTGGGGAAGGTTAATTCCAGATTCCCACCAAACATAGAATGCTTGGAGTTTAACTTCTCCATAAATTGCGAACCAACCTGAACAGTACCGGTATAAAAAACAGTGACGGTTTCCGTTTTGGCACCGCTGGCGCGGTTAACGGTTACTTTAACCTTGGTTTCTTTGTTGACCTTAAGCCCCATGTACGTATATGTGAAGCGGTCTTTCAAATCAGAACGTGGTGTGGCAGTTTTCCCATCCACAAGAACAGAAATGGCGCCCTCCGCTTCAATATCAAACAAGACAAAGTTTTTATTGACTACAACCCGGTCACCCACTGTAGGAACAGGAGACCAATAAACGATGTCGGCTAATTCTCTGGCAATTTCCAGTTTGCGCGTTACTCTCGCACCTGTAGAGTTCTTCAATTCAACGGAGTAAACATCCGAGTTCGTCGAGGAAATAGTCAACCCGCGAATACGGATGATGAAGCTTTTACTGTTGCCGAAATAGTCCCAGCCAATTCCGCTGCCGCTACTTAAAGCAACTCCTGAGTCATTCATCGCAAATACAGCTACTACCTCACCATTACGGCTTACAGTTGCTGTGTTCGCCCCGCTTCCTTGGAAAATCAAGCCGTATTCCTTGGCCTTTGTGGAATACTTATCGGTATTTTTATCATAATAAATTTGCTTTAGTGCGGAGTTTAACGCATCTGTAATGGATGGCGCCGTACCACCTGCAGCAATAGGATCCAGCGGCTTCAGCTGTGCGAATCCAGGCTGATTACTGTCGATTACATAGAGGTGAATAACCTTCTCAACCAAAACCCTGTCTTGTCCTATTTCGTTATAACCGCGAACGGTAAGCGTATTTTCACCATACAAGAGACTTTGGTTTGGATTCGCATTGCCCACAGTCATAGTAAGAGAGTAGCTGCTAGGTGTCG
>JAEWAA010000408.1 GCA_023391955.1 Bacillota bacterium
TGCTTAAAATGATGACGTACTGCTTCACGGTAAGTATCGAGCTCCCGAATCAAAATCCCGGCCGCATCCTCCTCCGTTTCGAATACCATCACAAGCTTGTCATTCAAATGGGACAGGTCCACAATATCCCCCAAGGGAACCATGCCTGTTTGCCTCAATTCCTCCTGTTTAAGCTGATGCTCCGGTGAAGCGATCACCTCTCTGTAAGGCTTCATCGTAAACGCAAGACCTCTTTCCCCACAGGGGAGAGGCACGGGGGATGCCAGATAATAAAAACGGCTCATAAGTTCCACCCAATTCCTGTTTTTCTATTTTCAGCATGGTGATTATAGCATACAGAGGCTTGTTACAAAAGACCGGCAGCACGGTTAATGGAAGGCATAGGCGGCTTTTGGCCGTCCTTCATTTGTTCACATGGAGGGATACATATGGAATATCTTCAGATCCTCACTAAGCTGGCTGCAGGCTTTCTTGGTCTTTGGGCCATGACCCGCATTCTCGGCAAAAAGGAAATGTCCGCCCTTACTCCCTTCGATTTTGTATCCGCCGTCATATTGGGAGATCTGGTGGGAGACACCATCTATGATGAAAGCAAGACTATTCTGCAGCTGCTTGTGGCGCTAGCCGGATGGACCCTCCTGTCCATTGCCTTCGATAAGCTGACCCAATATGTCAAAGCATTCAGGAAGCCGTTGGAGGGAAAACCCGACCTGTTAATTTGCAACGGTAAAATCGATGTGAAGGAGCTGTACCGCAACAATCTGGACTTTGACCAGCTGCGGACCATGCTCCGCAGCAAGGATATTTTCGCTGTAAGCGAGGTCGCATATGCCATCTATGAAACCAACGGGACTTTAAGCGTGATGCGGAAGTCAGCCTATGAAACCGTTACGCGGAAGGATCTGAAGCTGCCTGAGGAAGAGGCGGTACTGCCGCGGGGGATAATTGAGAACGGTGAGATAAACCTGGAGGAGCTGGAAGCGGCAGGCCTTCAGGAGGACTGGCTCTACAGGGAACTGAAGAAGAAAGGTGTGAGTGACGCCAAGATGGTTGCTTATGCTGAAATGACACCAGACGGAAGACTGCATATTCTGCAGCGCCTATGACATGAAATGAAAACCCGCTGCTGCCGGCAGCGGGCTTATTTCATATAGGGCTGGTCAAGGGGATGAACCGCCTGCTGAATAATTCCAGCTCGGCAAACGGAACCATATACAGCATAAGCCCGTCCCGCTCTTCCATCACGGCTCCCGGCAAGGAGGAGAAACGGGTGATGAGCCGCTTGAAGCTTTTGTGCCGCTCGGATACCCAGAACTGGATGGTGGTCACCTCCGGATTGCCGGCGCGGATTTCCTTCAGAAGCGCCCGCAAGCCCCGCATAAACATCATGGGCGTCCGGTATTCCCGCAGGAGATACACCACCTCGATCTGGCAGATTTCCCGGTCCTTATAGTCCTTGGCCGAGGTACCGTACACAAACCCGGCTGCCCCTACCACCGTATACGGCTCCTCCAGATACGCCAGCATGGCTTTCCCCATAGTTAGCGGGCTGGCAAAAAAATTAAGCATCATGGCATAGGAATAAGGTAAGTTCAGCTCATCATAATTCCGGCTCAGAAACTTTACATAGGCATCAAAATCCTTGTCCAGCTGGCATAATTGAAATTGAACCGCCATTACCCTCACTCCTCTCTTTTACCGGAATACAGATTTTCATTCAGATTGACAAAAAACATTTTGTTGCTCCCGGCGCCGGGATTTGACATAATAATTGAAATCGGCTCTTCGCCATCGAACGGATAAGAGCGAATATTGAGGAGGCTGTACGCATGAAAGGCATTATTACCGTACTGGGAAAAGACAAGGTTGGCATTATTGCCAAGGTCTGCACGTACCTGGCTGAGCACAACGTCAATATTCTGGACATCTCCCAGACGATTATCCAAGGCTACTTCAACATGATGATGATTGTGGATATTACCGAACCCACCAAATCCTTCGAAATGCTGGTTGAGGATCTTCAGGATGTGGGACGCACCCTGGGTGTGGAGATCAAGCTGCAGCACGAAGACATTTTCAATATCATGCACCGCATCTAACATTCTAATTTAGGAGGACTCCTATGATCTCCCTGGTGGAAGTGCAGGAAACCAACAAGATGATCCGCGAAATGAACCTGGATGTGCGCACCATCACCATGGGCATCAGCCTGCTGGACTGCGCGCATGCGGACTTGAAGATTTTTAACCAGAATGTATACGATAAAATCACCCGCACCGCCGAACATCTGGTCAAAACCGGCGAGGACCTGGAGCGCCAATTCGGCGTCCCCATCGTCAACAAACGGATTTCCGTCACCCCCATCGCCATCGCCGCCGGCGGCCTGCATACGGACACCTTCGTGCCCGTTGCGGAAACTCTGGACCGTGCCGCCAAGGAAGTGGGCGTGAACTTTATCGGGGGCTTCTCCGCCCTGGTGCAGAAGGGGTTTACCAAAGGAGACCGGATTCTCATTGACAGCATTCCCGAGGCCCTCCGTGTCACGGACCGGGTCTGCTCCTCCGTGAATGTGGGCTCCTCCCGCAGCGGGATCAACATGGACGCCGTCAAGCTGATGGGTGACATCATCCTGCGGACTGCCGAATTGACCAAGGACCGGGATTCCATCGGCTGCGCCAAGCTTGTCGTATTCTGCAATTCCGTGGACGACAATCCCTTTATGGCCGGAGCCTTCCATGGTATCGGGGAACGGGAATCCGTCATTAATGTGGGTGTCAGCGGCCCCGGCGTGGTGAAGCGTGCGTTGGAGGAGGTCAAGGGCCAGGATTTCGAAACCCTGTGCGAGACGATTAAACGGACTGCCTTCAAGGTGACCCGGGTCGGCCAGCTGGTGGCCCAGGAAGCCTCCAAACGCCTTGGCGTTCCCTTCGGAATTATCGACCTGTCCCTGGCTCCCACTCCGGAAATCGGCGACTCCATCGCCGAGATCTTCCAGGTGATGGGCTTGGAGGAGGCCGGCGCACCCGGTACGACGGCAGCCTTGGCCATTCTGAACGACAACGTGAAAAAAGGTGGCGTAATGGCCTCTTCTTATGTAGGCGGGTTAAGCGGCGCGTTTATTCCGGTCAGCGAGGACCATGGCATGATCCAGGCGGTTCAGAAAGGCGCACTCACCCTGGAGAAGCTGGAAGCCATGACCTGCGTCTGCTCTGTTGGCCTGGATATGATCGCCATTCCCGGCAGCACCAGCAAGGAAACCATCTCCGGCATCATTGCCGACGAATCGGCAATCGGCATGGTGAACAACAAAACCACCGCTGTCCGGCTAATCCCCGTGATCGGCAAGGAAGTGGGCGAAATGGTGGAATTCGGCGGCCTTCTGGGGTATGCCCCCGTTATGCCGGTGAACAGCTTCTCCTGCGCCGCCTTCATCAACCGGGGCGGCCGGATTCCCGCTCCTATCCACAGCTTCAAGAATTAATATGCGTTTCACAATGGAAGGCCGTCTTTTGCAGACGGCCTTTTTTTGCTGCCGCGGCGCGTCATAATTTCCGGGAACGCCATAAGGAAATCACCAGCCACAGCAAGAGAAGAGCCGCGATAACAAAGCTGATTTCCAGGATGGGCAAATTCCACAGCACGGAATCCTGCGGCGCAAGGGAAGCACCGATGATCAGCCCCACCACAAGCAAGCTGAAGGACAGGAGCACCAGACTGAAGGCCAGCTTGTCCGTAAGCTTGTCCATGCTCCGCAAGAAAACGCCCAACTCGGGAATCCCGGCTTCAAAGCGCAGCTTGCCCTTGCGGATGGTGGCCAGCATACTTCTCATGCTGGAAGGAAACTCGGACGCGGCCTCTAAAAATTCCGGCAGGTCCTCAATGGCCTTTTTGTACAAATTCCGGGGGTCGTAACGCTCTCTAAACAGCTTTCGGCCATAGGGCTCCGCCACCTCCAGCACACTGAGGTC
>JAEWAA010000430.1 GCA_023391955.1 Bacillota bacterium
GTGCTGGATCTGCATCATCACATGGTGAACAATGACGGGGAAAGTGCACCTTCCCTGTGGCCCAGAATCCTGCGGACATGGGAGGGCGCAGGGACGGAGGAGCAGGAGGCGCTGGGTTTGCCTGCCCTTCCGCCCAAGATCCACGTCTCCAGCCCCCGTGAAGGCAAGGATGTGCGGGCTCATGCGGATTATGTGGAGGCCGGTCCGCTCTTGGAGTTCCTGCGGGAGATTGCGCCGGATACATCTGCCCTGGATGTGATGCTGGAGGCCAAGATGAAGGACGGGGCGCTGTTCCGGCTTATGGAGGATCTGGCGGGAGTGCAGGGAGTCCGGCAGGTAGACCAGGCCACTGTGGAGCTGTGATAAAAGGAGTACGGGATAAACGCTTGGCCGGATGCGGTCAGGCTTTTTTGCTGTGGGAGCCGAAATAATCCTGAGAAGTGTTAGCGCTTCCGTGCAGATATAGTACAGATGTTTTGAAAAGGTATAACAGTTACTGTAGAGGAGACTTATGTGCATTTTTTCACAAGTAAAACCCGGGCCTTTTGGTTAAAAGTGACAACTTTTTGACGGAAACAAGAAATTTTAATCAGTGTAACAAATGAATTTTTTCACAATGTAGGAAAACGGTTCAACTTGTGGAATTGGTGAAATATGGTGATAGCGGGGGAGAATTTCAGATGTGAAAATCAGCGTTGGCTACTATTGCAAGCGCTATCATTTTTGGAATGATTCTAATCGGAGGTGCGTCAGATTGCTGCATGTGGTGGTTTGTGTTAAGCAGGTGCCCGACAGCAGGGAAATCCGGATTGATCCCAAAAACAATACACTGATCCGCCAGGGAGTGCCGAGCATTGTAAATTTCTATGATATGCACGGGCTGGAGGAGGCGCTGCGGATTAAGGATGAGCTGGGGGCACGGGTAACGGTGGTGACCATGGGTCCGCCCCAGGCAGAGAAGGGCTTGAAAGAATGTATCTCACTCGGGGCTGATGAGGCTGTGCTGGTGACGGACCGGGCCTTCGCCGGGGCGGATACGCTGGCGACCTCCTATGTGCTGGGGGCTGCGATCCGGAAGATTGAGGCGGCTTGGGGACCGGTGCACATGGTGTTCTGCGGCAAACAAACTCTGGACGGAGATACGGGCCAGGTGGGGCCGGGAGTGGCATGCCGGTTGGATATGGACCAGCTCACCTATGTCTGCAAGGTGGATAAGGTGGATGAGGAGGCAGGACGCGTACGTGTCCACCGGCAGATGGAGGATGGCGTTGAGGTGGCGGAAACCGCTATGCCCGTGCTGTTTACGGTGCTTAAGGAGCTGAACCGCATCCGCCGGGCGACGCTGCCGGGTATGGTCCGGGCGGCGCGATATAAGCCGGTACAGTGGACCATGGCGGATTTTCCGGAGATGGACCGGACCAAAATCGGGCTGAAGGGTTCGCCTACCATTGTAGGCCGTACCTGGGTGCCGGAGATCAAGAAGGCCAATACGGTGCATGTTGGCGGCGCCACGCCGGAAGCCCAGGCGGAGTAAGTGGCCGGGAAGCTGTGGGAGGGCGGGTTGCCCCGCAGGCTGGGATGGTTATAAACATCCCCCAAAAGTGAAATAATGCTTCGAAGCTGATTCCGGGTACTTTTGGGGGAGCCCCCATTAAAAAGCGTAAAAGAGATTTATGCTCCGGCCACGGGGCAAGAGGAGGCATGAAGAATGAGTGAGGAACGCAAAGCCGCCCAGGAGCAGGATTGGTCTGCCTACCGGGGCGTTATGATCGTCATCGAGCACCGGCGCGGTGCCGCCAAGAAGGTCTCCTGGCAGCTGCTTGGCGAAGGGCGGAAGCTGGCCGACAAGCTGGAGACTTCTTTGTTGGCGCTCGTTATCGGTCACGATGTGGAGCATCTGGCGGCGGAGTCCATCCGCTACGGAGCTGACCGGGTGTACCTGTGCCAAGCGCCGGAGCTGCTGGATTACCGGACCCGCCCGTACAGCCGGGTATGCTTGTCGGCGATCCACGAGATCAAGCCGGAGATTGTGCTGTACGGCGCCACCGCCACCGGGCGGGATCTGGCGGGAGCCATCGCCACCCATCTGCCCACAGGGCTGACGGCGGATTGTACGGAGCTGGATGTGGAGCCCCATCCCTCCCGGCTCCTGATGGCCAGCCGCCCGGCATTTTCGGAGAAGATGATGGCTACCATCCTCTGCAAGCAGTACCGGCCCCAGATGGCTACCGCCCGGGCGGGTGTGTTTCAGGCCTTGGCGCCGGACCCGGAACGGACGGGCGAGGTGGTGCATCTGGAGGTACGGGAGGATTATTCCAATACCGCCGCCCAGGTGATCGCCTTCCTGGAGGAGAAGAGCAGCGTTAATCTGGAGGAAGCGGACATTATCGTGGCCGGCGGCCGGGGATTGGGCGGACCGGAGGGTTTTGGCCTCCTGCGGGAGCTGGCGGAGGTGCTGGGCGGCGAGGTTGGCGCTACCCGTGCAGCGGTGGACGCAGGGTGGATCACCCATGAGCACCAGATCGGGCAGACGGGACATACGGTTCGGCCCAAGCTGTACATTGCGGCGGGGATCTCGGGAGCGGTCCAGCATACGGTGGGTATGCAGGGCTCCGATGTGATTATTGCCGTGAACAAGGATTCTCAGGCGCCGATATTCCAGATCGCCCATTATGCTCTTGCGGGGGATCTGTTCCAGATCATTCCGGCGCTGACCCGGGAGTTCGCCAAACGCCGGGGAGCGGTGCTGCCGTCGAAGGATGCAGCCGCCTCGCCACAGCAAGTGGCGGACTCGGAAGCAGGCATCCCGGATGAAGCGATGACCCAAACAGCAGCGGGAAGAGGGGTATAGGCGGCCATGAACGAAAAATTTGATGCGATTGTGGTCGGCGCAGGGCCGGCCGGCAGTTCGGCGGCGCTGACGCTGGCCAGAGCGGGGCTGAAGGTTGTGCT
>JAEWAA010000444.1 GCA_023391955.1 Bacillota bacterium
CGCTGCATGTTGGAACCCATGAGGGCACGGTTGGAGTCGTCATTCTCCAGGAAGGGAATGAGAGCCGTTGCCACGGATACCACTTGCTTCGGCGAAATATCCATATAGTCAACCCGCTCCTTGGGGAGCGTCAGGATATCATCCTTATAACGGACAATAACGCTGTCCTGGACAAAGGTGCCTTCTTCGGACAATTCCGCATTCGCCTGGGCGATGACGTAGTTATCCTCTTCATCGGCGGTCAGATAAGCGATCTGATCCGTGACGATGCCCGTTTTGGGATCAACCCAACGGTAAGGCGCTTCGATAAAGCCATATTCATTGATCCGCGCGAAGGTGGACAAGGAGTTGATCAACCCGATGTTCGGTCCTTCAGGCGTTTCAATGGGACACATGCGGCCATAGTGGGAGTGATGGACGTCCCGGACTTCCATGCCCGCCCGTTCCCGGGTCAGACCGCCAGGGCCCAAGGCAGACAAACGACGCTTATGCGTCAGTTCGGCCAACGGGTTGGTTTGGTCCATAAACTGGGACAGCTGGGAGCTGCCGAAGAACTCCTTGATGGATGCAATCACAGGACGGATGTTGATCAGCGCTTGAGGCGTGATCACATTGGCGTCTTGGATAGACATCCGCTCGCGCACAACCCGCTCCATCCGGGACAACCCGATACGGAACTGGTTTTGCAGAAGCTCACCGACGGAACGCAGACGACGGTTGCCCAGATGGTCAATATCATCCGTGCTGCCGATGCCGTGCAGCAGGTTCATGAAATAGTTAATGGAAGAAACGATATCCGCCGGTGTAATATGCTTGACCGACTTATCGATCAGTCCGTTGGCAATCACCTTGACGATCTTGCCGTCTTCATTGGGCGAATACACAAGGATAGACTGCAGCGGAATCTCATTCTCATTTTCAAGCACACCGCCTGCCGTGTGGAAATCCTTCATGCCCAAACCGTTTTCCAGCATGGGAATGATGGTATCCAGGAGACGACGGTCCAGCAGTTGTCCGGCTTCCGCCAGAATTTCGCCGGTAGTGGCATCCACCAGGGTTTCAGCCAAGCGCTGGTTGAACAGCCGGTTCTTAATATGAAGCTTCTTATTGATCTTGTAACGGCCTACATTGGCCAGATCATACCGCTTCGGATCGAAGAAACGCGCCACCAGAAGGCTCTTGGCGTTATCCAGTGTCGGCGGTTCGCCGGGGCGCAGCCGTTCGTAAATTTCGATAAGGGCCTTATCCGTGGTATCGGTATTGTCCTTATCAAGGGTATTGCGGATATATTCATCGTCACCGAGGAGGTTGATGATTTCCGCATCCGTGCCAAATCCCAAAGCCCGCAGAAGAACGGTAACCGGAATTTTACGGGTACGGTCGATCCGGACATAAATAATGTCCTTCGCGTCCGTCTCCAGCTCCAGCCACGCACCCCGGTTGGGAATCACAGTTGCGGTGAAGTTCTTCTTGCCGTTCTTGTCAACTTTGGTGCTGAAATACACGCTTGGCGAACGGACCAACTGACTGACGATAACACGCTCGGCCCCGTTGATAATAAACGTGCCTGTTTCGGTCATGAGCGGGAAATCACCCATGAAAACTTCCTGTTCCTTCACCTCTCCGGTTTCCTTGTTGATCAAGCGTACCTTGACCCGCAAGGGCGCCGCATAGGTTACGTCCCGTTCCTTCGCGTCGTCCACTGTGTATTTCGGTTCCCCAAGGCTGTAGTCGATAAACTCCAGCACCAGATTCCCGGTAAAGTCCTGAATCGGTGAGATGTCTTGGAACATCTCGCGCAATCCCTCATCCAAAAACCACTGGTATGATTTTTGCTGAATTTCAATCAGGTTAGGGATATCCAGCACTTCGTTGATGCGCGCATAAGACCTGCGTTTACGTCGACCAAATTGAACAAGATGACCCGCCAACTTTCATTCACCCCTCGTGCCTGCTTAAAGTTGCTGCTATCAGGAGATAACATGGTCCGGCCCGAAGGCAGGATCAGTTATGGAGAGCCTCAGGCTGTAGTAACTAGCCAAGGGCAGCCTCTCCGCATGTATTCGCTACGTGGAAAGCCGGCTGAACGCCGGAATCCGGTTGTTGCACCGCAACGGGCTGCTCCCGCAAAATGCGCAGAGCGATCCAGTATCATCTTCCTATAATTTGCCAAAAAGGAAGAGAATATACCCGATCCGGATAATTGGTCAAATGGACACCGTCATGCGACATTTTCCTGCAAGATGCTTAAATGCTTGAAACGCCGGGTATAATAACCTTAACTTACGGTCAAACCGCAGCTCCCTCCATCCCCGCAAAAAAACACTTGACATTTTCAAAAATGAAAGACATGTCGCCCATCATAATTCTGACATTTTATAATCATATCACAATCAAAAAATCAAGTCAAACTTTTTTCATAGCGCGGAAAATTCTGTAGCCCTTGTCCTTGGTGATTTCCTCCACCTGTCCCTCACCGAACAATTCCTCCAGCCTGGCCCATGCAGAGGGCGAACCCTGCTTCTTCTGAATGACAACCCACAGTGCTCCATCAGCTGCAAGAGCATCGTACGCCTGGGTGAAAATCCGGTGCACCACTTCCTTCCCCGCCCGGATAGGCGGATTGGTCAGGATGCAGTCGAAGGTTTCACCGGCAACTGCCGACAGCGTATCACTTTCGAGGATACGGACATTCGACACTCCATTCAAAGCCGCATTCTCCTTGGCCAGCTCCAACGCCCGGTTGTTCACATCCAGCATGGTCACGCTCCCCCGCTCCGCCAGCACCGCAGCCGACAGTCCGATGGGACCATATCCGCACCCCACATCCAACACCCGTGCTTCCGGTGGAATCGCCATGGTTTCGATCAGAAGTGTGCTCCCGAAATCAATGCCGTTTTTGGAGAACACTCCTGCATCGGAGAGGAACGTCCAATTTCTTCCGCGCAGCTCCGCCTGGAATCGGAAGGTGTCCCGGCCGGAGACCGGCTTGGAGGTATAATAATGATCCACAGCGGTTCGCCCCCTTTCCTTATGAGAGTATGCGTTCTCCTTCTTGCCGGTAGACCGGCCCACCGGAGAGAAAGACAACGCATCAATAACAGCACAAACCCCTTGAAGAATCTTCAAGGGGTCCTATGTGCAGTAAAGTGGAATTACTTCACTTCTACAGTTGCGCCTGCTTCGGTCAGCTTAGCCTTAACAGCTTCAGCATCTTCCTTGGATACCTTTTCCTTGACCGGCTTCGGTGCGCCGTCAACCAGATCCTTAGCTTCCTTCAGACCCAGACCAGTGATTTCGCGTACAACCTTGATCACGTTGATCTTGGATGCGCCAGCGTTGGTCAGGATTACGTCGAATTCAGTTTGTTCAGCTTCAGCCGGAGCTGCTGCTACTGCGCCTACAACAGTCGGAGCTGCTGCAGTTACGCCGAATTCTTCCTCGATTGCTTTAACCAGATCGTTCAGGTCCAGAACGGTCATGCCTTTGATGGCTTCAATGATTTGCTCTTTGCTCATGGTTAAACCTCCTATATATCGTTCATATGATTTTTTGGTGCTGGGGTTTCTTACGCTTCTTGCTTTTCGGAAACGGCCTTAACCGCAAGGGCGAAGTTGCGCATCGGTGCTTGCAGCACGCTGAGCAGCATGGACAGAAGTCCTTCGCGGGAAGGCAGATCAGCCAGTGCCTTCAGTTGAGCGGCATCGACAACGCGTCCTTCGACAACGCCGCCTTTGATTTGGAGCTTGTCGTTCTTCTTGGCGAAATCAGCCAGCACCTTGGCAGGAGCGACTACGTCCTTACCGAAAGCCACAGCTGTCGGGCCAGTCAGAACAGCGTCCAGCTCAGTCAGGTTAGCCTCAGCAGTAGCGCGGCGGACCAGAGTGTTCTTCAACACTTGGAATTCAACGCCTGCTTCGCGGAGGTTCTTCCGCAGCTGGGTTACTTGAGCAACAGTCAGACCACGGTAGTCGGCAACCACGGTGCAGGAGCTTTCCTGCAGCTTGGCAGTCACTTCGCTTACCATTTGTTGTTTTTGTTCCAGTACTTTTGCATTAGGCATTCGTTACACCTCCTAGGGAAGCTTTGCAAAAAAGCAAAACTGTATTCGACACATACGAGCAACCTGCGCTGCTGAAGGCATAAAAAATGCCCTCGTTAGACGACGAAGGCATGATGGATTCGAATCGATTCAAGCAAAGGATCGATCTATATCATAACACCTCGGCAGGGAATTAAGCCTCAAGGGCACCTGCTGTCTACGGTCAGCATATTCACTTTTGAAAAACCTCATTTATCCTAACACAGATGAGGCGCGCAAGTCAAATGCCATTTTTTAGCGGTAAGCAGCAATGTTGAGCTTCACGCTCGGGCCCATTGTGGAGGACACGGCAGCGCTCTTCAGGTATACACCCTTAGCTGCAGCAGGCTTGGCACGAACAAGCGCATCAATCAGGGCCTTCAGGTTTTCATTCAGCTTGTCGGCATCGAAGGAAGCCTTGCCGATAGGAGCATGAATTTGACCGGCTCTGTCGAGACGATACTCGATTTTACCTGCTTTGATTTCACCGATGGCTTTGGTTACGTCAAATGTAACGGTACCGGCCTTGGGGTTCGGCATCAAGCCTTTACCACCGAGGATACGGCCCAGCTTACCTACTTCGCTCATCATGTCCGGCGTAGCTACGCAGACATCAAAGTCGAACCAGCCTTGCTGGATTTTGTTGATCATGTCAGCATCGCCAACGAAATCGGCTCCGGCAGCTTCCGCTTCCTTCGCTTTGTCACCTTTGGCGAATACAAGCACGCGCTTGGTTTTGCCTGTGCCGTGGGGCAGTACAACTACGCCGCGGACAGCTTGGTCTTGCTTCTTGGGGTCTACGCCCAGACGAACGGCAACCTCAACGGTTTCGTCGAACTTGGCGGTAGCCATTTTCTTCACGAGCTCAACAGCTTCTGCAGCTTCGTAAAGCGCTTCTGCGTTTACGTTTTTAGCTGCTTCGGCATACTTCTTACCGTGTTTAGCCATGTACGGTTCCTCCTTTGTGGTGTTAGCGGAATATCCTCCCACTTGGTCAAACGGTGAAGACTTAGTCTTCGATTACGATACCCATGCTGCGGGCAGTGCCTTCAACCATGCGCATAGCCGCTTCTACGGAAGCTGCATTCAGGTCGGGCATTTTTTGTTCGGCGATCTCACGCACCTTAGCGCGCTTGATGGTTGCCACTTTCTTCTTGTTCGGTTCGCCGGATCCCTTAGGAACGTTGGCGGCCACACGAAGCAGAACGGCTGCGGGCGGAGTTTTGGTTTCGAATGTAAAGGAACGGTCCTCGAATACTGTGATAACAACCGGGATAATCAGACCGGCTTGATCAGCGGTACGGGCATTGAATTCCTTACAGAACGCCATAATGTTCACGCCTGCTTGACCCAGTGCAGGACCGATCGGCGGTGCCGGGTTCGCTTTACCTGCTGCAACTTGGAGCTTCACCATTTTGATAACTTTCTTTGCCATTGCTAGACACCTCCTTGCGAAATGTGGTACAGATGGGGTGCTGCCCCTCCCACCGCGGTTAGGCGCAGATGCGCCAGCCGCAAACACCGGCCGTTTCATGCTGAAACCGGCCAGAGCGAATCCACGCTGCCGTGTGTGTCACTGCCGGCAGCCCGCATGCAAATAATCCGCGGAAATCCCGCTTCCATGCGGCGGATGTATTTATACTTTCTCCACCTGAGTAAACTCCAGCTCAAGCGGTGTTTCCCTGCCGAACATGTTGACATGAACCTTCAGCTTCATCTTCTCCGGCAGAATTTCTTCCACGGAGCCGACGAAATTGGCGAAAGGACCCACTTTGACGCGGACCATTTCCTTCAGCTCAAAGTCAATTTTCGGCTTCGGCTCTTCCATACCCATATGCTTCAGGATGGATTCCACTTCCTCGGGAAGCAGAGCGGTCGGCTTCGAGCCGGAGCCGGTAGAACCGACAAACCCTGTTACACCGGGCGTATTGCGGACAACGTACCAAGACTCGTCCGTCTGGATCATCTCCACCAATACATAACCGGGGTAAACCTTGCGTTGAACCGTCTTCTTCTTGCCGTCCTTGTTCACTACTTCTTCTTCAGTAGGAACCAGAGCACGGAAGATCTTGTCCTGCATGTTCATGGACTCGACGCGCTTTTCCAGGTTTGCCTTAACCTTGTTTTCGTAACCCGAATACGTGTGGACGACATACCATCTTTTCTCCATTGATGCCGGCCCCTATTCCGTGACCAGGCGTATCAGCTCGGAGATGCCCAGGTCAAGAACGTAAAAGTACAGGGTAACAAACAGCACCGTACCAACAACAACCAGCGTATAGCTGATCATTTCTTTTCTGGTAGGCCACTTGACTTTCTTGAGCTCGGACCAGGCATCGGCGAAGAAGCCGAAAAAGGAACCGAAGCTACGCTTCATTTTGTCCACAAAAGCCACGACTGCACCTCCAAAAGCTTACCGAGTTTCGCGATGGACTGTAGGTTCATTGCAATACTTGCAATACTTCTTCAGTTCCATGCGGTCCGGATTATTCCGCTTGTTCTTGTTGGACGTATAGTTCCGTTGTTTGCAGTTCGTGCAAGCCAAAGTAATGATAACCCGCATGTTTACACCTCCCATAGAC
>JAEWAA010000537.1 GCA_023391955.1 Bacillota bacterium
AGGCCCTTTGGGGAATGGTCTACGTGCTTCCTTGGCTGCTCGGCTTCCTGTTTTTCTTCCTTGTGCCGCTATTCAATTCCCTGCGCTACAGCTTCAGCAAGGTGGATGTGAATTCCACCGGGATTACGATCAAGAATATCGGGTTCAGCAATTTCGTGGAAGCATTGACAGTGAACACCAGCTTTAACCGAACCTTGACCGAAGCCATTGTGAATATGGTGGTCAATGTGCCCTTGATCGTCATATTCAGCTTGTTTCTGGCCGTTCTGCTGAATCAGAAGTTTGTGGGGAGAGCCGTTGCCAGGTCTGTCTTCTTCCTGCCGGTAATTCTGGCTTCCGGCATTATTCTGCAGTTGGAAAGCGAAAGCTTAATCCAAGCACTGAATGATCAGGCCGCGACAGGAGGAGGTTCGTTAAACATCCTCCGTTCTTTTGAGATGGAGCGCATGATGCTTAACGCGGGTCTTAATGAAACCATCGTCAATTATTTGACAGGAGCCGTGAACCGGATTTATGAAATCGTCAGCCAATCCGGCGTGCAAATCCTGATTTTCCTTGCAGGCATCCAGACCATCTCGCCGCAGTTGTATGAAGCCTCCACCATGGAGGGAGCCACCGGTTACGAGGCCTTCTGGAAAATTACGTTTCCCATGGTAAGCCCGCTGATACTCGTGAATATGATCTACACGATTATCGATTCCTTCTCCAAAAACGATATGACGGAGCTCATACGTGATGTCGGTTTTACCAACCTGAATTTCGGGCTTAGCTCGGCCATGGCCTGGATGTATTTCCTGGCGATTGCCTTCATCCTGGCGGTGAGCACCTTCATCGTATCGAAGAGAGTCTTTTATTATGATTAGGAGAAAGGAGACACAGCAATGAAACTCGCACGATTGCTATCGGTAGAACAATGGAAAAAATGGTTGTGGTCATTCGTTCGGTTCATGCTGATTGCGGGCTTGTCCTTTGTTATTTTGTATCCCATCCTGCAAAAGATATCGACTGCCATCAAGGATAAATCCGATCTGTATTCTCCCATCGTCATTATGGTTCCCGAGCATTATACACTGGATAATTTCCGGCAAGCTATTTCCATTATGGATTACTGGAAAACATTAGGGAACACATTGACTTTGTCAAGCTTGACCACGATTTTAACGGCGGCCTCCTGCGCATTGGCGGGTTACGCCTTCTCCCGCTTGAAATTCAAGGGCAGCAATCTTCTGTTTATGGGGGTCATTCTGACCATTCTTGTTCCACCCACCACGATTCTGATTCCCATGTATCTGAATCTCAAGGATTTCACCCTGATGGGCCTTATTCCTCTGATTCACGGGAAGCCCGTGAATCTGCTGAACAGCTACTGGCCGTTTATTCTTACATCGCTTACGGCCAATTCGCTTAAGGCCGGGCTTTACATTTTTATTTTCCGGCAGTTTTTCCGGGGGGTTCCCAAGGAGGTGGAGGAAGCGGCCTACATTGACGGAGCGGGGGTCGGTAAAACCTTCCTGCGTATTATGCTGCCCAATGCCATTCCGTCCATCGTAACCGTGCTTTTGTTCTCGTTCGTGTGGCAGTGGAACGACAGCTTCTACACCACCACCTATTTGACCTCAAGCAAAGTGATGGCTACCCAGCTGTCCTCGCTTCCGCATAACTTGGCCCTGGTGCTGGGCGCCGGCAGTGCCTCGGAGAGCGACCCCTTCTACTTGAGCATGGTTCAGGATACGGGCATTTTGCTGTCAATTCTGCCGCTCATCGTGATGTATCTGTTTGTTCAGCGCTACTTTGTGGAAAGCATAGAGAGGACGGGTATTGTCGGATAAACCGGCACCGTCCTCTCGAATCGACTTGCTATTATTGCTCCAGAAACGCCGTTTTTCCGTTCAGCTCCGTCCTCCGCTTCGCCGCGGAGGGCGGGTAACCCTTAAGCAGTTTAAACATGTTGCTGAAATAGGAGATATCCCGGAAGCCGCAGCGCTCTGCCGCCTCCGAAACTGTGAAATCTCCCGAGGACAACATCATTTCCGCGTTGTTGATGCGGATGCGGTTCACATATTCCTTGCAGGTTGAGCCCGTGAATTCCTTAAACAGCTTCCCTAAGTAAACCGGGTGCAGGTTTACCGACCCGGCCAATTGGCTGATGGAGATGTCGCTGGAATAGTGCTCCTCAATGTAGTTGGTAATTTTCTTGACCCGGGGGTCCATGATAGGTGTGGATAACAGGTTATAATTGCTGAGGAGACGGTGAAGGATTAGCTCAAATATGGCTCGGGCCTGAATCATATAAAACGGCTGCTTGCTCATCCAGACATGCTTGAACTCCTGGATATAGTCCAGAATTTCTTTGGTAATCATCTTTTTGGTGACTACCCCAAACGGCAAATGCACCTTGTTGAACGGCTCTGCCCATTGAAAATTGAAGGGGTAGGCATGCATGGGAGCGTGTTCGTAGGTGTGCGCCTCGCGAACGCTGTTTTCAGGAATATAAACAAGATCCCCGGCTTCCACAAAGTATTTTTCTCCGTTGACATAGTAGCAGGCTGCGCCGCTAATCACAAAGGTGAGGTCATGGAAGTCAATCCAATCCTTTCCAATTCTCCAGCCAGCAAAGCATTTTCGGTCTACAAATAAGAAAATATTGGGAACCAGGTGATGGTGATTGGCCAGCTCCAAAGAAAACGCCTCCCTTGATTCTAACCGGACATGCATAAGCGATCTTTCATTCTGCATCATCAAGTGTTTCTTATTATAGCATAATTTCATCCTGCTTTCCGTTCATTTTGGCTCAATGAGGTGAAAGGAAAGAAGCAAAAAATCTTTAATAATTCCAAATGATCTTTTTTTATTCTATGGATTTTGGAATGGGTTTAATTAGAATAGAAGGAAGACTCAGTTTTGCATGTTTGGAAAATCTGGTTTCCCGATGAGAAAAGGAGAATATTATATTGAACAAGCCAATAAAACCAAACGAAGCTCTTGTTACCCATATTTATACTGCCGATCCGTCTGCGCATGTGTTCGAAGGCAAGCTTTACATCTACCCTTCTCATGATCTTGTGCATGACATGGAAAGCAACGATAATGGTGATCAATATGCCATGGAGGATTATCACGTCCTCTCCCTGGAGAATTTCGAATCCCCTTGCGTGGACCACGGAGAAGCGCTTCATCTGCGCGATGTTCCATGGGCATCGAGGCAGATGTGGGCCCCCGATGCAGCGTATAAAAACAACCTGTACTACTTATTTTTTCCTGCGCGTGATCATGACGGTATTTTTCGCATTGGGGTTGCCGTCAGCCAAAGCCCCACCGGACCATTTAAGGCAGAAGTAAGCTACATCCCCGGCAGCTATAGCATAGATCCTGCTGTGCTGGTTGATGACGACGAGCGGGCGTATCTCTACTTTGGCGGCCTTTGGGGGGGCCAGCTGGAGAAGTGGCAAACCGGCACCTATCTGTCTGACGGTGAGGGACCTGCGCCGGATGCCCCTGCCCTGGGGCCGCAGTTCGCGGAGCTTTCCGACGATATGCTTTCCTTCAAGACTGCCCCCAAGTCCATCTCCATCGTGGACGAAGTTGGCAAGCCCCTAATAGCGAGAGACGAGGACAGACGGTTTTTCGAGGGGGCCTGGGTTCATAAATACAACGGCCTTTATTATCTGTCGTATTCCACAGGCACCGCACATACTCTGGTTTATGCTGTCAGCCAGTCCCCGGCGGGTCCCTTTGTCTTCAAGGGTACCATCCTTACGCCAGTAATCGGTTGGACAACACATCATTCGATTGTTCAATTCGAGGGGAAATGGTACTTATTCTACCACGACAGTTCCCTGTCAGGCGGACTCAACCATCAACGCAGCGTAAAGTTCGCTGAACTCCACTATAATGCGGATGGTACTATTCAAACGATAAATCCTTACCCTGACGGCAATTACGGCCAATCAGGGGAATAATGGAGGCTTCCATGAAATCCGACATTCCTGCCTTGCATAAAAGCTTTAGCGGTATGTTCAAAATCGGCGCAGCCGTCAGCCCGGCTACCATCCGGTCGGAAGGGGAGCTGATTGCCAAGCACTTCAACAGTATTACAGCAGAGAACCAGATGAAGTTTGGTGTCATCCACCCGGAGGAAAACCGCTATGAATTTGCCGCAGCCGATGAAATTGCAGATTTTGCCCTGCGCAACAAAATTGCCCTGCGGGGGCATACTCTGGTATGGCATAATCAGACGTCTGATTGGGTGTTTACAGACCCGGCTACCGGCGGGCCTGTATCCCGGGAATTGCTGCTGGAGCGGCTGAAAAGCCATATCGTTACCGTAGTTGGCCGGTACAAAGGGCTGGCTTACGCATGGGATGTTGTCAATGAAGCCATTGAAGACAAATCGGACAAGGTCATGCGTGAAAGCAAGTGGTTGGAGCTGCTGGGAGAGGATTTTCTGCTGCATGCCTTTAGACTTGCCCACGATGCTGACCCTCATGCTCTCTTATTCTATAATGATTACAATGAAACAAACCCGGTAAAACGGCAAAAGATATACAATCTCGTCCGTTCGCTTCTGGACAAAGGAGCTCCGATTCACGGAATCGGCATGCAGGCCCACTGGAATATTTACGGTCCCAGCCTGGAAGAGATAAAAGAGACCATTGAATTGTATGCTTCCCTTGGCCTGCAGCTGCACATCACTGAGCTGGACCTGTCCGTATTCCGGCATGAGGACAAAAGAACGGATTTGTTATCCCCCACGCCGGAGATGCAGGAGCTCCAGGAAAAACGGTATGAAGAAATCTTCCGGTTGTTCAAGGAATACAGCTCCACTATCACCTCTATTACCTTCTGGGGAGCGGCGGACACCTACACCTGGCTGGATGATTTTCCTGTACGGGGACGTAAAAACTGGCCGTTTCTCTTCGATACGAAAGGTGAGCCGAAGCCTTCCTTTTGGAAAGTTATCGAGCAGGCTCATTTATAATGGCAAGAGGGGCTGCTGGTCCCCTTGTACACACCGAAAGGCGGACTAAAATGAAAAACACTCGCTCAATGAAAGAAGCCATTGGCAAAATCCCCCCCAACGGCAATCCTCTGGCAGATCATAAATTCGGAGCGGATCCTTATGCGCTGGTATTTCAAGACCGGGTTTATCTGTACATGACCAATGATACGCTGGAATTTGACGAGGAGGGCGTGATAAAGGAAAATTCCTATTCTTCTATTAATACCATTACCGTACTGTCCTCCTCCGATCTGGCCAACTGGACGGATCACGGCGCCATCCCGGTGGCAGGGCCGGAGGGAGCGGCAAAATGGGCAACCCAGTCCTGGGCTCCTGCCGCCGTCCATAAGGTCATCGACGGCAAGGACAAATTTTTTCTTTACTTTGCCAACAATGCTTCCAACATCGGTGTGTTGACAGCCGACAGCCCCGCAGGCCCATGGACCGACCCTATCGGCAAACCTCTGATTACCAGAGAAACGCCTGGCGTTGCCGACGTCAAGTGGCTGTTTGACCCTGCTGTATTGGTTGATGATGATGGCCGGGGATACATCTATTTTGGCGGAGGCGTTCCGGACGGGCGGCATGAATGGCCGGATACGGCCAGGGTAATGGAGCTGGGTCCGGATATGACCAGCGTCACCGGCACGGCCGCAAACATACCTGCCCCATACATGTTTGAGGATGCAGGCATTCACAAATACAATGGCACCTATTATTACACCTATTGCTCCAATTTCTACAGCGGCCAACGGGCGGAGGGCAGCCCTCCCTCCGGTGAGATTGCCTGCATGACCAGCAGCAATCCCCTTGGCCCATGGACATACAGGGGAACCATCCTCAAAAATCCTGAGCACTTCTTTGGAGTGGGGGGCAATAACCACCATGCCGTTTTCCGGTTCAGGGACGAATGGTATATCGCTTATCACGCGCAAACCCTTGCCAAGGCGATAGGAGAACCCAAGGGCTACCGGTCCACCCATTTGAACCGCCTGCATCATGAGGAGGACGGCTCCATCCGTGAAGTCGGGGCGGATTACAAGGGTGTGGAGCAGCTGGCAGCGCTGGACCCGTACAAGCCAATAGAGGCAGCCGTTATGGGCTGGAGTGCAGGACTCGTTCCGGCCAATCTGGTTTCCGCCCCTCCATCTGTTGCTCCTTTGTCAGGCAAGGCTTTAGCCGGTATGGAGACCGGCTCCTGGATCGGCCTGTCCAAGGTCGATTTCGGCTCCAAAAGCGCAAGGACGTTTGTGGCGGCCGTTGCGGATGTCAAACCCGGCAGTGCCATTGAGCTGCGTCTGGACAGCCCCGAGGGCCGGGTGATCGGTACACTGGAGCTTGATGCGGCAGCGGGAGAGGG
>JAEWAA010000540.1 GCA_023391955.1 Bacillota bacterium
GCGTATCCCGCGGAATCATTCCCTTTAATTCCTGGGACGTGCTTAACGAAGAGGTTCACGAAAGCCGGCACAGCGAGCTCATTCCTACGGATGCAAACAACTGGAGGAACAGCCTTAAACACACCAACTGGCTTGCTGCCATGTCAGATGACCGGATTGACGGCGATGTCAAGGACCATTACATTTACCTGCTCTTCAAAAATGCCCACATTGCGGCCCCTAATGCCCGGATGGCGGCGGCTTACAAAGCCAACTACGCGAACCTTCCCGAGTATATGAAGCTCGATGAGCATGACACGGACGGCAGCATTGACGCTTATATCGTTGACACTCCTCCGAAGCTGACCTACAACGATTACGGGCTGGCGTCCCGCAGCAAAGCGAGAACCGTATACAACATGGTTCTCGAACTGAACACCGCATGGCTCTCCGATCCGCTGTATGACGGAAGGCCCCTTATCGAAGACATCGGTATCCAGGGACATGATGCGGTTGGAAAAACTCTTGCTAGCGATAACCAATATGCCATGGCGCTGTATGCTTCACTCGTTGACCGGGGGCTTTTGTCCGGCATTTCCTACTCCGAGCTTGACCTTAAAATTCCGACGGACGCGCCCGGCGGCGGCGCAACCGCTCCTGCCGTACTCAATGTCAAACAGTCTGACGCTCTGGGTTATGAGTACGCCCTGATGTATAAGCTGTTTACCAAGTTCGCCCCATACATCGATCATATTATCAGCTGGGGAGTAGCCGGTTCAGGCTGGCAGGGAAGCTACGTGCTGTTTGACAGCCAGAATAATGCCAATGCCGGGTATTACGGCGCCATGGACCCGGACCGGTTCATTCAGGGGCATTCCTACCTGGATTCCTTCTTCGAGGGTGAATATGGAAAGCTCCAGAACAACTATGGCATTGATCTTGGTGATCTTGGAATTTATACCCCCGGCAATGTGAACGCGGACCTCAGTGGTTTGACACTGAGTGCGGGCACGCTTGATCCGGCATTCGATGCGGCGACCACCGAATATACAGTGGCATTGAAGGATGCCGACAGCATTCAGGTCACGCCGGTGGCGGCAAACAGCAAGGCCACCATAAAAGTGAACGGCACGGTTGTTGCCAGCGGTACAGCCTCCGGCACCATATCGCTGACACCGGGTTCAGCAACGGATATCCGGGTAGAGGTAACCGCTGTGGCCGGTACGGTAAAGACATACATCATAAAAGTAACAAACGGCAAAACAGATTCTCCTTCCTCTTCCGGTGAAGAACCATCCTCTTCAACACCGCCCGCTCCTGCAGCACCAGTAGTTCAGGGGCAGTCGGTAACTTTGCAAGCATCGGTGAAGAATGGGACTGCATCCGTTCCGGCACCGGATTTGGAGAAAACAAAGGAGTTCCTGGCGAAAAATGTGACCCTGGACATACCTGCAGCGCAAGGAGCGAATGCCTACTCCGTAGGGTTGCCTGCTGCAGCACTGACAAGTGGGACGAAGGAAAACAAGCTCACTCTTTCTACTGAGTTGGGCAAGGTTGTAATATCCGGCAACATGTTGGCCGGCACAGCTGCAAGCAGCGGCAAGGAAGCAGCAGTGGAAATTGGCAAAGGCGACAAGTCCAAGCTAGCGCCGGAAGTGAAGGCTGCACTTGGTGATAGGCCGATTATACAGCTTACCCTTACGGTGGACGGTAAAGAGACGGGCTGGAGCAATCCCAGTGCACCTGTAACTGTATCTGTGCCTTACAAGCCAACTGCGGACGAATTGAAAAATCCGGAAATGATCGTGGTTTGGAGCATGGACGGAAGCGGAAATGTGACTACAGTACCGAGCGGACGCTACGACTCCAAAACCGGTATGGTAACCTTCAAAACCACTCAATTCAACGGCTACGCGGTAGCGTACGTGTCCAAGGCTTTCACAGATCTCGGAACGGCGGCATGGGCCAAGAATGCGGTGGAGGTGCTGGCGTCAAAGGATATTCTCCGGACAGACGGCAATGTGTTCCATCCGGCGACCGATATCACAAGGGCGGACTTCCTGTATTCCATTGTCCGGGCACTTGGATTAACTGCAAAGACAAACGGCAATTTCAGCGATGTTCAGGAAAATGCTTATTATTCTCATGAAGTTGCCATTGCCAAAGCGTTCGGTATTACGAACGGCATTGACAACGACAAATTCGGCGGAGAGATCAAGATTACAAGGCAGGACATGATGGTGTTGACAGAAAGGGCGTTGAAGCTTGAGAAGAAGCTGAATCAACAGGGTGCGGCTGCGGATCTGGAGAAATTCTCCGACAAGTCCGAGGTGGCTTCTTATGCGGTGAACAGCGTAGCGGCCATGATTAAGGAAGGATTGATCGAAGGCGGCGATAATAAGGTCAATCCCAATGGAAACACAACCAGAGCCGAAGCTGCGGTAATCCTCTACAGGCTGTACAACAAGTAAAATGAACCGCGCCAGCTAAGGTTGGCGCGGTTTCTCTTACACCCGGGGAACCAGGGGCTCTAACGGCCAATCGTATATGAAAAACCGAGTTTAATGAGCCGAAGAGGAGCTTCCACGGCCAAACGTATATGAAAAACCGAGTACAAATGGCCCAACAGGGGCTCTAGCAGCCAATCGTATATGAAAAACCGAGTACAAATGGCCGAACTGGGGCTCCCGCGGGCAAACGTATATGAAAAACCGAGTTCAATGCACCGAACCGGAGATTCCCACAACAATTAGCACAATAAAATGTTTGACTTTTCAGTTTTTTTGAAGTAGCATAAAACTACGCTTAATTTCCGGGAGAACTTACCGGAAAGCGGGGGAACCATTCTTTTGGGGCGAATCATGCAATTATTGCGTGTAGGGATGCCATCTGCCCGAGTCCGTCAGCTAACCTCGTCAGCATGGAGATGGGTCATTACTTTGCTTATACAAGTAGAGTCGGGCCCTTATTTGAAGGGCTCTTTTTGTTGTTTTTCCAATGCCCGAATTCCAGCTGGCTTACCATGTTTGTCCCTGACGGATCTATCCCGTGCGCAGGAAGGGAGGAGAGACGATGATCAAAGCGGTCATATTTAATTTTGGAGGGACTGTTCTGGATACGGAAACTCCCCGTTACCAAAGCTTCCTGGAAGCTTACCGCGGGCAGGGGGCGGAGCTGGACTGGTCCTTGTATGCACAATGCATCGGCACAGGCTTCCAAAACTTCAACCCTTATGATGATTTGCTTAGCCGGATGGAACTCCCGGTGCAGTTGAATGCCTTCCGGGAGGCGATCCGCAGCCGGTGCGCCGAGCTCACGGAGCAGGAAGAGCTCCGCCCGGGAGTTATGGATGCTCTGGTGCGTGCGAAAGCTATGGGCCTGAGGATTGGTCTGGTGTCTGCCGCGCCGCGGCGGGAGATCGATCCCCACCTCCAGAAATGGGGCATTACCTCTTATTTTGACTGTATCCGCACCGTTGATGACGCCACCCGGCTGGCTCCGGATCCGGAGCTGTACCAGCAGGCCTTGCGGATGCTGGGTGTGCGGCCCCGGCAAGCGGCTGCTATCGAGGACTCCCCGGCAGGGGCGGAGGCTGCCATGCAAGCCGGTATGTACACGGTTATTGTCCCCAATGCCACAACCGCTATGATGAAGTTCGGCCCCTGCCATGAGCGGCTGGCTTCTCTGGACCAGCTGGAACTTCCGGAGCTCTTAGACAGGCTCCATGCCGCCAAGGCTGCAGTCTATGAGCCCGCAGTATTATGGAACCGGGTTATGCCCGTGGAACAGGAAGCGGAGGTCAGCTGAATCGAAAATGATGAAAAAAGCCATATGAAAGGCCGGCTCTGGTGAAGGATCCAGAACCGGCCTTTTTGGCATGCTGAAGCTTATCCTATTGGGCTGAAATGTAAATCGGATTGGTCAGGGCTGCTAGAGACAATCCTCCGGCTTCCTCTGCGTACCGCCAAAGCTCCGCCCGGTAGAACAGACGTTGGCGGGGGGCCATCTCCAATAAAGCCCCGCTGTCCCTGCCGGTGCCTTCTCCTGATCCGGTCCAACCGAAAGAACCGTCAGCCCCGCAGTCCCCATCCAGCACCCGCTCCTCCTCCAAGCCGTTGGCGGAGTAAATCCGCAGCACATCGCCGCGTTGGAGGCCGCCTGAAGCCTGCACATCCAACCGCAATCCCTCTGCAAGAGCGGCAGGGATCACATCACCCATTCCCCATTGCCCGATGGAGATGGTCAGCCGCGGCCCCTCCGGGGAATGGGACAGGGTAACCCGCCCGCGGTCTACTGCACGGAGTATGGCGTCAACCGAACGCCCGTGGGCAAAAATCCAATTGCACGGAGATCCATGGCGGATATACGGGTGGGGCCGGTGAAAATCGCTTCCTCCGACAGCGGTAAGCCTGCGTCCGGCTTCCAGCTGCTCCTGCCACCACACCAGCGTCCTGAGGTTATCCTCCCGCCACGGGCCGTTCCAGACCTCCACCCAGTCATGGAGCACATCAAAGCCCCACGTCCATCCGCAATTGCTGCAATGGGGATGATTCAAGGAGATGTAAGCCCCCCGCTCCTTAGCAGCACGAAGCAGTCCCACTGTGTCCTCCAAACGCAGCGTGCGGAAGTCTCCGAGAGGAGCTTCCAGCCCGTAGAGGTTGCAATGCCCGGAAAGTGTCGTCAGCTCCATAGCCGGAATCAGGGTCAGATCCGTGTTCAGCCTGCGGCGGGCCATATTCTGGCTCACCGTATTGTGGTCCGTCAACGCCAGAAAATCCAGCCCTGCCTGCTCGGCCAGCTTAATGGCCTCCGGCAGGGAATAGTGCCCGTCGCTGTGGTTGGTATGGGCATGCAGCTCGCCCTTGAGCCAGCGTCCTGGCGCCTCAATAAGCTGCACCTCAAGAATGACGCGGCAGCCGGCGGCAGGAATCCGGTAAGCGCCCAGCAGGACCTTCCATTCGCCGGCAATTAACTCGCCCGGCAGATAACCCGGAGTCGCCTCCTCCGGCCCGATTTCGAAGAAGCTGCGGGCGCCGCCGCTCCATCCTCTCATCCCCTTGGAATCCCGGATACCCATATCCACGATGGTGGTTTTGGGAGAGGGCAGGCGGATGCCGAAGCCGTTGGCGGCAGGTTTGACTGCAGCTGCCGGTGAGGCGGCGATTTCTGGTGTGCTGCGGATTTCCGCAGGAGCCTCACCCGCCAAGTCCTCCACCGTCATGGATACCGAAAGGCGCTCCACATGCTCCGGCACCGTAAAGGGCACCTCGATATATGTTTTTTCCTCATGGGACATGATGTCCCGGATAAGCTCCAGCCGCATGGGCCCGCCTCCTATTCCTTGGTTGCCCCCGCGATGATTCCCTGCACAAAGAACCGCTGGACAAACGGATAAATGATAACTAACGGCAATAAGGCAATCACAATCCCGGCCATTCTCACATTTTTGGTGATCAGAAAATTGCTGGAGGTGGAGGAGGTGTCGATGATCAGTGCCTTCAGGGCCACCTGCAGCGTATATTTGGCCGGATCGCTCAGGAACAGCACGGCCGTTGTGAAGTGGTTCCATTTGCCCACAAATTCGAACAGGGTGACGGTTGCCAGCCCCGCCGCGGACAAGGGGACATATAAGGTTAAGAATATCCGCAGCTCTCCGGCGCCGTCAAGCCTGGCGGATTCCCCCAGCTCCCACGGTACCGCGGCGAAGAAGCTGCGCATCAGAAGAATGCTGAAGCCTGACACAATGCCGTTAATGACCAGCGCCGACAGGGAGTTGAGCAGTCCCAGCTCCTTGTTCACAATGTACACGGGGATCATGATGGTTTCGAAGGGAACCATCATCGTCAGCATAATAAACCCGGTTAAGAGCCTTCGTCCCGGCAGTCCGCGCTGGATCAGGACATACCCGGCCAAGGCGCACAGGCAGACATGGCCTGCCGTTCCCCACAGGGCGACGACGGTGTTGTTCCAGAAGGGACGGCCCAGCTGGATTTTGTTCCATACGGTGGAATAACCCTCCGTGCTGAAGACCTCCGGCCAAAGAATAATCCGGGGCTCCATAGAAGCAAGACCATCGGAGAAGGAGAGGGCCAGTGTATTCAGCAAGGGGATCACCATCGTCGACACCAGAAACAGGAGGAACAGGGTGTTGAGAATGTCGAAAACAGCACCGCCTAAGCTGCCTCCGGACCGCAGACGCCTTGGCTGCCTCCTGCCGCCTGGCCCGGCAAAATCCGCGCCGCCCCGTAATCCCCGGTTATCTGCCGTTGTTTGCACCGCCTTCACGTGATCACCTCTCTCCGTTTCCCGCCAACCGGCGCACGGCCAGGGTCAGCAGCACCGTCGCTGCAATGACCAGGCATCCTGCGGCGTTGGCGACGCCCATATCGAATTTCACCAGACCTTTTTCGTAGGTGTAGATCATCAACACATCCACATACCGTTCGATAGCCGGATTGCGCATGGCAAAAATCTGGTCGAATATCCGCAGCACACCCATGACGGACAGCATCAGCACCACCTGCATGGCCGGCACCAGCTGCGGCAGGGTGATGTGGCGGACCAGCTGCCAGCGGTTGGCTCCGTCGATCCGGGCCGCCTCGTACAAGGCGGGATTCAGTCCCACGATGGCGGCCAGATAGATAATGCAGGTATACCCGGCATCCTTCCAGACCGCTGCCAGCACCATGGCTGCCCGGCTGTAATTCTTTTCGGCCAAAAAGTGGATGGGAGGCAGGCCAAACCACTCCCGCAGCTCATTCACCAGCCCCCCGTCCGGCGTCAGCATAAAAATCCAGATGCCCGCCACCACAATCCAGGAGAACAGATGGGGCAGATACACAATCATCTGCGTCAGCTTTTTGAACCAGACCCTTCCCACCTCATTGAGGGACAGGGCCACGACCAGCGGTGCGGCAAAGCCCAGTACAAGAATACCTCCGCCGATCATGAGGGTATTCACCAGCATCCTCCCGAAATCCGGGTCCGACAGCACCGTCCGGTAATTGTCCAGCCCCACGAAGGGGCGGTCGCCGATAACCCGGAATTTCTGGAAGCTGATAACGAGCCCCCGCATCAGCGGATAGTAGGAAAACGTCAGGAAGTAGGTTACCACCGGGATCATCATCAGATAAAAAATGCCGTACCGCGGCCACAGCCTGCGCAGCAGGGAAAAACTTCGGGCAATGCGCCGTCCGTTTCCCCGGCGGATAGCGGGGTCCTGTGTCTCCTTGCTTCCGGTATGAGGGACTGCCAGTTGGTTATCCGCAGCCATGTTGCGTTCACCGCCCTTTCATGCATGAAACCCTAGTCAATCAGCTTGGCAGCCTTCAGCTCGTCATTCATTTTCTTCACCGCATCGGCTGCCGGAATTTTCCCCTGCATGGCCTGAAGCGCATAGTTGTTCAGAATCTTCTCCACTTCCTTCCAGCTGGAGCCGGTGGTTTCCAGGGTGGCATGCTTCAGCACCAACTCCTGGGCCTCCTTGACGCCGGGCAAAAGACCGAAGGGATTCTGCCACTTGGTATTGTAGATAAACGGTGATCCATGGTCCTGACTGTGATCCTTGCCGGTTTGGGTCAGCTCATATTTGCCGTCCTTTACGGTATAGTCAGTGCCCTCAATGCCCAGAGTGCCGAGAATATTGCCCTTATCCGTGCTCCAGAACTCGATGAACTTCATGGCGGTGGCCGGGTCGGGGGAGTTTACCGGAATGATCCAGACATTGGGGTCGCCCCGGCGCATGATCACCTTGCCGTCCGGTCCTTGGGCAGGCAGCAGCCCCTTGGCCTTAAAGGTGGTGGTCGGGTCCTTTTGCAGCCGGGTATTGTTGAACATGCCCACCCAGGCATCCCAATAGGTGACCATGCCCACCCGGTCGGTCAGGAACAGATCCCGCATTTTGCCGGCGTCGTTGGTGGCGAAGTTGGGATCGAGAATGCCTTCCTTGTACAGCTTGGCAAACCATTCATACACAGGAACGGCGGCTTCCGTGGCATAGGGTATGGTCCGTTTGCCATCCTTCATCACATAACCGGCCTTCACTCCCGCCCCGCTCATAAAACCCTGGATTTCATAGAGGCCCGCCGTGCTCAGACCGTAGGTGTCCGCCTTGCCGTTGCCGTCCGGGTCCTTTTCCTTAAAGGCCTTCAGGACATTGTAATAATCGTCCAGGGTTTTGGGCTCCGCAAGCTGCAGCTTTTCCATCCAGTCCTGGCGGACCACCGGCATGGTGCCTCCCTGGAATTTGGTGAAGATGCCGTAGACCTTGCCGTCCTTCAGGCGCACCTGATCCCATTCCTTGGCGGGAAACACAGCCGTGTCGGAGATGACGGAGGAGGCTTTGATTTTGTCGTCCAGGGGCATCAGCACCCCTTGGTCATAAAGAATCTCCATCAGAGGCTTGTCCACCTGGATCAAATCGTATTTTTCCCCTGCGGAAATGGCCTGCAGCAGCTTATCGTTCATGTTGCCGCTGGGTTTCTCCATGGTCACCTTGATGCCGGTCAGCCGCTCCACCTCTTTTTCGAACAGGGCATGCTCCTCCGGGGTTTTCCCGCCGATAACACCCACCATCATGCGCAGATGCTTCTGGCCTTGCGGACTGCCGCCTGGTGCTGCAGAGGCAGCAGCAGAAGAGCTTGCCGACGGATCGGGAGAGACCCCGCTGTTCTGTTCCGTCTGACTGCCGCAGGCGGCAGTGGCCAGCAGTGTAGCGGCCATAACCGCGGTTAAACCCAGCTTTGTTTTGTTGTTTCCCATAACTTCCACTCCTTTAAGGTTGTATTGGTTGATGCGGCTGGCCGCATCCATCCGTTTCGGTTGTTTTCGGGGGAACGCAGGATTCCCGGATCAAGAGCTCACAGGAAATGATGGAGCGCCGGACCGCCGGAGAGGGCTGCTCGCAGCTCTCCAGCAGAAGTCTTGCGGCTTCGGTGCCCAGGCCCTCCGCATCCAGCCGGACACAGCTTAACGCGGGAGCGAATTCCGCTCCATATCCCGGCTCCACGCTGAAGGAAAAGACGGACAGCTGCTCCGGCACGGACAGCCCCAGCTCATCCGCCGCCTGGTATACCCCAAGGGCCACCTTGTCAGTATCCGTGATGACGGCGGTAATCCCCGGTGAACGTGTCAGGCACGCCAGGGTGGCGCGGTAGCCAAACTCTACGGAGCTTCCTGCTCCTGCGGGACGGTACTCTACCTGCTCTCCTCCCGGAAGAATTCCGCTTACCCGGAAAGCTTCCCGGTAACCGGCCTCCCTGTCATGGGCCACGGTCCTGTCGGCAGGCGCGTTCAGGAACAGAATCCGGCGGTGGCCCAGGCCAAGCAGGTATTCGGTGACCCGGAAGGCGGCCCCCACGTTGTCATTGTCCACGTAGGAGACCCGGGTTTCGTAAGCGGCCGGAGGGCGGCCTATAACCACAACAGGCAATTGCTCCTGCAGGCGCTCCCGGAGGCGGGCGTCATGGACGGTGGGGTCCAGCACAATTTCCCCGTCAACCGGATTGGAGGCCCAATTTTCCGTCTGGCTGGCGAAGGCCTTGGGGAGGGTATTGACCAACAGCCGGTACCCCCGGCTGTAGCATTCCTTCAGCACTCCATTGAGCAGTGCCATATGAAAGGCGCCGAATTGGATTTGCTCCCCCTCCATGCTGATCCCGATAATCCTTGTTTTGCCGCCGGCCAGGCTTTTGGCCCAATAATTGGGCTTGTAGGAAAGCTCCTGCGCCGCCTGGAGCACCCGGTCCGCCACATCCTTGCTGATGGGGCGCTTTTTGGAAAACACGTTGGACACCGTGCTTTTTGATACTCCGGCAATTTTTGCAACGTCATCAATGGTCGCCAAGTCCCGTATAACCTCCTATATGTCTCTTCCAAGGAAAATGGTAAACCGGTTTTATGCGGGGAACGTTAACGGGGTCTAAATAAATTGTAAAGGCCGCCATTATCAGGCTGTGTTCCTGTCGAACCGGTTCGATGGAAAAAGGAGGTCGGCAACGTTTATCCGCGGTCAATATGCCGGAAGGAAATGATCATCAAAAACGTCGAGCCCCGGAAGGCTTCTCCATGCTACACTAAAGCCAATTCATGAAGAATTTGGATGAAAAGGGTGGGCTGCCTTGGATTACAGTCTGATGATAAGTTCGGTCATTGTTTTTGTGGAAAACAGGCTGGAGCAGCGGTTGGACTACCGGGAGCTGGAGGCGGAGATCGGTTTTTCCGCCGTCCACATCCGGCAGGTGTTTGCCCGCCATACCGGTATGCCTCTGGCCCGTTATTTGCGCTGCCGGCAGATTGCCCATGCGGCATTCGATTTGATCCACACCCGGGATAAAGCGCTGGATATAGGGGCTAAATACGGCTTCCCCAACCCGGACAGCTTCACCCGAGCCTTCCGGCGGGTGACCGGTTTGGCTCCGCAGGAATTCCGCAACCGGCGCTGTGCCGTAGGACGGATCAAGCTTTGCGCCGGCGTTTACGGCGTCGGCATTATCGAGAAACGGGAGAGTGACATGTATGAGTCAACAGCAAATCATTGAACAGGGCGGCACCATTCTGTACGGCGTGCCCAAGGTGGAGTACGGGTCTTACCAGGGGTGTACG
>JAEWAA010000560.1 GCA_023391955.1 Bacillota bacterium
CTTGCGGAGCACACCCCAGAAGCTCCTTCAGCCCCCGGGCCAGCTCGGATACGGCGGTTTGGATCACCTCATCCTCCTCCACCGCCGCAATCCGGTTATAGGAAAGGTATTCCTCAAGCCGTTCTCCCGCATCCAACCTGCGGTATCCCAGCCATGCGGAATAACCGCTGCCTGCTTTCATACTTTTATTGGCATCCATAAAAATAAAATCCTCCTTGTCAGGTCATCCCCGGTTATACCCGCTCCCAATAATCGCCTGCCAGACTTTCAATAATGCATCCGCTGGCCCACGGCATCAGGCAGAACCAGGTGCTTGCGGGAGAGCCGTCGGCGTAGGTTTCCGTAACCAGCCCTTCCGAGTGGCAGAACCGCTCGGACATCCAGCCCTTTTTGCCGTAACCAAACTCCTTGTCGTACCGGTTGTAGGTTTGGCAGCCCCAGGCTACGGTATCCAGCATCCGGTCCCGGACATACGCGTCCCCGGTATGCTCCACATAATACAGCAGCTCGTCCACCACATTGCTGGACATGGGATGAATATGCGGATTGGCGGTAGAGGTGACGCTTCCTCCGCAGCTGGACCAGCCCAATGTGCTTAAGGGGGGTACCTTCACCGGGGAATTGTAGCAGAACTTGAAGGTAAACTCATAATCCAGTGCATCCCGCATATGCTCCAGGTACACCGACTCGCCTGTCAGGGCGTGAAGGTAGCGCTGCGCCTTGATATAGGCCAGAATCCCCTCCGAATCCACCGCTTTGTCGGCGTCCAAAGGAGCCCCGTAGCATTCCATCCGCTTTACATAAGCCCTGTGGTAATGCTTCTCACTTTGCTTCAGGCTGTCCAGGTGCGTCCTGTCCCCGGTCAGCCAGCTCCGGTACGCCATGGCCGCCAAACACCAGGTGCCGCAGAAGGCGTCATATTCAAGCCCTGCTCCGGTTTTTTCGGAAAGAATGTACGGGTATTCGTGGTCCGCATTTTTGGTGCCCTCCAGCCGCAGGAGCACCCGGGTGGCGAACGCCAGCCAATCCTCATGGACAATGTGCCCAAACCGCTTTTCATAATCATATGCCTTCAGCAGATAATACATGGCCTGCCCGGCAAGATACGAGGTGTGGCCGGGTGTGTGCATGCCGTCAAACCACCAGCCATGGTTGGACCATCGGCCGTTGCTGTAGGTCTCGAAGGGCAGCCCTGTGGCGGGATTCAGGGAATGGTTCACCACATCGTCAATAAAGGCAAGGGCCTGGCTGCGCATGGGTTCATGCCCAAGCCGGTGGGATGCCATCAGCACCGGAACGGCAACAGACAGACCGTTGGTCCAGGTAAGGGAAAAGATCTTATTGTACCTGTAGCCGCCATCGCTGCTTTCATCCTCAATGACAAACCCGGAATAGCTCCGCTCCTCCGGCAGCCAGGCGTATTGGTGAACAGCCCCGGCCAAGTCGGCAACCGCCGTTTTCGGGTCGGCCGCCTTGCGCGGGTTTTGGTGGTACCGGTAATAGATTTGCTGCAGGGCGGCATTCACGCCCAGCTCCGATTCCGCTTCATACTCGTACAGAAGCATTCCGAAGGTTACGGATTCGCCGGGCCCCAGCTCAAAGCAATTGCCTCCAAGAGGCGCCCGCTCCTTGATGAGCGTCGCTTTGATGAAGAGCCATGGCGCATTTTCGTAGCCCAGGGTGTATCCGACGGTGCCTTTGGCGATAGAGCAGCTGTAGCCTCCGTACTGGTAGAAGTCCCCCTCTTCCTCCGGACTCCACTGCTGCTTCCGGCCTTCCTTCCTAACAAAATATGGGCTGGCGCAAAGCCCGTAGACGGTGCCGTTATCATAGGCAAATGCCGCCGGATGGGAAAGCCGGTCGCTTCTCACCATCCACCAGGGGGAAGCCGGACGGGGCGGATTTCCTTCCCGCAGGCGTGGAAACTCCTTGGGCACATTCAAGGGCGCCTCTCCCCGGTTGGTTCCGTACATGAAGGCAGGCAGGAAAAAGCGCGGGCTGGTTTTGGCAAAGGGCAGCTCCACATGAATGACTCCCGCCCAGGCGGCCCCGGAATCATTCCGGACCGTAATCCTTGCCTGATACGGATCCAGCGGCCTGCCGGCGCCTCCAGCAATATGGAAAGACGGGCTTAAGCCGTGTTCCGTCAAGGCTGTGTAATCAGAATGGTCCTGCAATATGCTTCTTGCTGTAAAAATCAAGTCCATATGATCCTCCGATGAGTTGCAAATGTCCCTATTCAGTGATAAGATAAGCTCATTTTAGAATAACCTGATGCTATTTTCATTGCGTATCATGCGATTCTTATTGCGCGAACGGATTAGGAGGGCCCATGATGGGTGAAGATCATGAGTTTCTGTACGATCCTATTGGCCGGGAGCTTCTTTATCTCCACAGGGTGACCACCTACAATCAGGGGACCTTTTACCACCGGCACAACGCTTACGAGATTTATTTTTTTCTCCGCGGGAATATCAATTTCTATGTGGAGAACCAATGCTACCGCTTGAGACCCGGCGATCTGATTGTCCTCAGCCCGGAGGAAATGCACCGCTCCTATACCTTGGACGATTCGGAGTACGAACGGATCACCATCAACCTGCATAAATCCTACTTGAACCGCCTTTCCACCCATGCCACAAACCTGTCCCAGTGCTTTGACTACCGTCCCAAGGGAAAGGGCAACATCGTACATTTGGACGAACCCCAAATGCAGCAGTTCCTGACCTATACCGGCACATTGGAAAAGCTGCTTCATTCCCGGTCATTTGGTGCGGACGTGAATATCAATGCCACCGTCAGCCAGCTTATGGTGTTGATCAATTCCGTTTTCCAAAACACCAGCTTCCACGCAGACGATATTATGCCGGAGCTGGTGCGCAAAACCATGGATTATATCGAAGCCCACCTCCACCAGGACATCAGCCTGGAGCAGCTGACCGAGGCTTTCTATTTAAACAGCACCTATATCAGCAGGCAGTTTAAAAAGCATACAGGCTTGACTCTCCGCTCCTATATTCTGGACAGGCGGGTGGCACTGGCGAAATCCTGTCTCAGCGAAGGGTTATCCTTATCGGAGGCATGTTATCAATCCGGCTTTGCGGATTATTCCAATTTCATCCGCAGCTTTACCAAGGTTGCCGGGATCTCCCCCGGCAGGTATGCCAGGAAGGTGAATGGTCAACCGGAACAACTGATTTAGCCCCCAAAAAACAGATGCCCGGAGCGGAAAGCCCGCCCCGGCGCATCTGTTTATTTTTCGTAAGATTTGGCTGCGGATTTCAGCTGGTCGAAGGCTTGCTGCGGCGTAACCTTGCCGAAGGTGAGCTGATCGCCTACAAGAGTCCAATCCTTGTCGATGAAGTTGGTCCAGCCGCTGGTGGAATCCCAGGTTTGGCCATCCTTCTCCGTTGCCCGGAGCAGTCCCAAGCCGATTTTGTCCGCTTCGCTCAGGTTGGCCTCCAGCAGGCTGGCCATTTCCTTGTTGGCGGGGAGACCGCGGACCGTGGTCAGAATCTTGGCCGCTTCCGGATCATTGACGAACCAGTTGACGAACTTCTTGGCTTCCTCCTGCTTCTTGGAGCTTGCTGTAACCGCCAGGTACATGGAAGGCTTCAGCCAGCCTCCGGCCTGGGTGGAACGGGGCATGGTGGTCAGCGCATAAGCGCCCTTCTTCAGGCTGTCATAGGTGGCGTAGCCGCTGGAGAAGCAGTAGCGCACCAGCACCTTCCCGGATACCAGCAGATCCAGCTTGGGGTCGTTCTCCTTATCCGATGCGTTCACATCGGCGGGAGGAACCAGTCCATCCTTGCGCAGCTCCTCGAATTTCTTGGTCCATTCCAGGAAGGTGGCCTGATCTACATTGAATTTGCCGTCTGTGGATACGACCGGACCCTTTCCCTTGGCATACTGGTAAGCGGAGTAGACAAAATAGTTGCCGCCGTAATCTTTGGTGAAGTATGTGCCGCTGGGCAGCTTGGCTTTGGATTCCTTGGCCAGGGCGAAGAAATCATCCCAGGACCAGCCGTTGGCCGGATTCTTGATGGCCAGCTTATCCATGGCTGCTTTGTCATAGATCATGCCGAAGGCAACCGATCCTAACGGAATGCCGTATTGTTTGCCTCCCGCTTGTCCCCCTGCCAGCAGCTTGGGGTCGAATTTGCTCACGTTCACCGCCGGAGCCAGCTCCGCCAGCTGCTTGCGCGCGGCCCAATCGGGCGTCCAACCCGGATCAAGCTGGACAATATCCGGCGCATTGTTAGCCGCCGCCTGTGTGGACAGCTTATCCAGATAACCGTCCATGCCCGAATATTCCGGCTCGAAGGTTACATGGGGATTATTTTTGGTGTACAGCTCCAGTGCCTTCAAGGTAGCGTCATGGCGGTTCTGGGCGCCCCACCACATAATTCTCAGCTTGACCGGCTGCGCAGAAGCCGTTGGCGCAGCTGTTGCGGCTGCTGACGCCGCTGCAGTCGGCGATGCGCTGCTTGCAGCATTATTGTCATTGCTGCCGCCGCAGCCAGCCAGCGTTCCCGCCAAGGCGGCCGTTGAAGCCAGCACAGCCAGAGAGCGCTTCCATCCATTCATTTTGACCCCTCCAGATATTGTTAATGATCTTGCTTGATCTTATCGTACCAACTCCCCCCGGCGATTTATATAAGAGAGATGCACGATTTGTTTTGAAATCTCCCGGAAAAGCACCTCTCCTATTCTGTGCAATAATAGCTTTCCGGTGGACCCAGGTAGGATTGGGGAAGCTTGACGTTCTCCGGATGGAGCACAACCCGCTCCAGCACAATATTCGGACTGACATGGTAGAAGCGCAGCACATTCATACCTTTTTGACATTCCACCTTCTTCTTGAAGATCTTGACATTGCAGTGGGCTTCATGATTCCATTGTGTACTCAGGAAGAAGGGTCTGCCGGTATCCCAAACCGTATTGTCAACCTGAACCGGTTCCCCGTTGATCTGTGTGCCGATGAACATTTGCTGCTTGTCATCTACCGGAGTGGACGGCGCCATATACAATTCTAGCTCGTAAACCCCGTCCTGACTTGCCGCAAAATGGTATTCCAGCCAAGGACGTTCCTCCACGTTGCGGAAATCTGAATTGCTGGGGGACACCTTCATCCCCGTACCCGAACGGCCGTAAGGCGAAAGCCGCACAAATTCCGCTTCTCCTGCAGCGCCTTTGGCCGCATAATGATCCGCCTCCATGGCAATGTACCCGTCATACTCCAAAAAGGTCATGGGCTTGTAGAAGGAGAGATCAGGCTGGTCTGCCTCTACCGTGACAATTACCTTAGCCCTGTCAGGACCTTCCACAATGAATATCCCCTCTTCTCTTCCATTTAGCTTCGCCCGGTCCAGGAAAACCGTAACGGTATCGGTCAAGGAGGTTTCTCCCGAGGTCCGGGAAAAGGACAGCCACGGGCATGACGTGGTGATCCGGTATTCGATGGTCTCCCTGCTGCCGCAGGCAATTTCCAATTGGAAGCTGTTCCTGTCCGGCCGCAGGAAATCGTTGAAGGCCAGCTTGTTGCCCACCCAGTGTTTGCCGATGCTGTATTGGGCGTCGTCGGACTTGGCCACAATCATCCGGGGATGGTTGGCAGGTTCAGCGTAGATCCGCAGTGGATACTTGTTGTCATCCGCGCACCACCGGGTGAAGCCGAAGTGCTCGGACAGGCCGAAGCCGTAAAATCTGCCGCCGTCCAAGGTGTGAAGCTCCTCCGTAAGCTCCTTGTCATAAACAAGGCATTGGGAGATTTCGCCGGCAAGCATGTTGGCCTCCATCCGGTTCTGTCTGGCGTACAGCTCATTCCGGGAGGCCAGCACCCAGGTTTTCATCAAATTGGCCGTACCCACTGCAGGATAAAAAATCAGCTCATAAAAGCCGGGGTACATGTAACCGGGGCACTTCTCCTTCAATTCGCTGCAGCGACCGATGATCCATTCGGCTTCATCCAGCAGCTGCCGGGCTTCCCCAAAGTGGACCGGATGATATACCTTGTCGTTCATCACCTCATGCTTCCGCCGTTGGCACATCAGTGTATACTTCCCGATGATAGAGGCGATGTCCTCCAGGTCACGCTGCCTGAAGGCCGCCCCGAACTGCCGTTCCACCCAGGCTTGCGTATAGGCTGCCGTATTGTTGGGATTGCCGGCTCCCAGCCCCTCCATATCATAGGCAAGGCTCAAAAAATAGGACAGGGCAAACTCCTGGGTGCCGATGTCACCCACGTTCACCACCCAGATTTCCCTGACGCCGTAGTCATAGGCCATGGACATCTGCTCCCAAACCTTCGGGATATAGGTAGACCCCACCCATTCATAGGCATAAGGCCCGCCATGCATGTCCATATGATAATACATGCCGTACCCGCCCTTATGCTCCCGCATCTTCTCCGTAGGCAGCGTCCGGGTGTAGCCGTTATTATTGTCGCTCAGCATCAAGGTGACGCCATCCAGCTCGTGGTCTCCGATCAGCCCGGGGGTGGTTTCATTCCCGTAGAAAAATTCCTCCACCTCGGTAAACAGGACAATCTGGCGTGGAATCTGCTCCAGGTCCGGATTGATTACCTCCCTCATCAGCCGGTTTTGCGCCTGCAGCACATCTCTCACAAGCTGAATGTTCTGTTCAAGCGTGGCATTCTTCATGATTGCCGTATCGTTCTCGCCGCGCATGCCCATGGTAATCACATTTTCAAATTCCTTATTCCGCTTAAGCCCATCCTCCCAGAAGCGGATAATGCCTTCCCGGTTGGATTGGAAATCCCAGGCGTCGCCATAGATAGAATCCTTGCCGCGCAGCTTCCCGTATTCATTGCCTGCTCTCATGCAGGGCTCGTGATGGGAGGTGCTCATGACGATGCCCAGTTCGTCGGCCAATTCGGCGCTTGCCAGTCCGGGTCCGTCCAGGTTGAAGCTGGAGCCCCACATGGCCGGCCACAAGTAATTGGCTTTATGGCGCAGCAGCAGTTCAAACACATGCTCATAACATTGCGCATTGAGGTCCCCGAAATTTTTTTGGGCCCAATTGCCAAATGCAGGCCACTCATCATTAATGAAGATGCCGCGATACTTGACGGAGGGCTCTTTTGAAACCATCTGACAGCGGTCATCCAATAGCACCTCTGCCCGTTTGGCAGGCAGCACCCCGCTCCAGTCCACCAACGGTGAAACACCAAGCAGCTCGGATAAACGAAACAGTCCGTAGATGGTCCCCCGTTTGTCGCTGCCGGCAATGATCAGTGCCGATTTCGCCCCTTGAACCGGCGCTTCCGCCAGCTGTAGCTTGAACACCTCCCGCTTACTTCTTATGTCCTCCAGATC
>JAEWAA010000077.1 GCA_023391955.1 Bacillota bacterium
GACGAAGGGTGTGGTTTCGTTGTATTCTCTACGCCAGCATTACCTGGTTCAGATTAACGGTCAGGAACAATCGGTTCCAATCTCAGCCGGACTACATCCAGCCCCCGTAAACATGTATTCAGTTACATTCACTATACCGGATAGGCGGCCGGTTGGCAATTGAAACGTTGGTTTATGCGTGACCGGGCCTGTGCTTAATCGGCGCCCGTCCCGTTCCTCCGCAGGAGGAGCAGGTTTCCGTCAGAAGCTCGTCCAGCGCCGGACGGACCTTCTTCCGGGTGATTTCCACCAGCCCCAGCTTGGTCCACCCCACCACCTGCACCTTGGTGCGGTCCTTCTTCATGCAGGTCTCCAGCTTGTCCGTCACCAGGCGGCGGTGCTTCTCCTCGGCCATATCAATGAAGTCGACAATCACCATACCGCCCATATCGCGCAGGCGCAGAAGCCGGGCAATTTCCTCCGCGGCCTCCATATTGGTTTCGAACACCGTCTGCTCCAAATCCACTGTTCCCGTGTACTTGCCTGTGTTCACATCGATCACCGTCAGGGCCTCCGTGGGGTCAATCACCAGATAAGCGCCGTTCTCCAGCCAAATCTTGCGCTTGTACGCCCGCTCCAGCTGCTCCTCAATCCCGTAATGTGAAAGCACAGGCTCCGGTCCCTCATACACCTTGACCCGGTCCTGCAGCTCCGGGGCCATGGCACAGATTTGGGCGCCGATCTCGTCGGCGGAACGCCCGTCATCAATAATGAGCTCCTCCACAGAATCGGAGAACAGATCCCGGACAAGCCGGGGAATCATACCCAGGTCCCGGTACAAAAGCGCTGGCGCTTCGGCAACGGCTGCCCGGCGCACCAGGCCGGCCCAAATGTCGCTTAAGATGGCCATATCCTTTTGCAGGGACTCCTGGCATTCATTCTCGGCCACGGTGCGGATAATAATTCCGTCCTCCGGGGGTTTAATCTGCATGCCGATCTGCTTCAGCCGGGCCCGCTCCGGCTCGGACTCAATCTTGCGGGAGACCGCCACATAATCCGCATGGGGCAACAGCACCAGCCAACGCCCCGGCAGGGTAAAGTGGGTGGTCACCCGGGCGCCCTTGGTGCCCAGCGGTTCCTTGCGCACCTGGACCAGAATTTCCTGGCCCTCCCGCACCAGCTCGGTGATGGAGGGTTTGACCTTGGGTTTTTTCTCCAGGTGAACCGGCAGCAAATCATCAATATAGAGAAACGCATTCTTGCGCAATCCGATATCCACAAACGCCGCCTGCATACCCGGCAGCACGTTCACAACCTTGCCCTTGTAGATATTGCCGGCCCGTTCCCCTTCCGCCGGCTGCTCCACGAAAAACTCGGCCAGCCTTCCGTCCTCCATCAACGCTACGGAGCTGGCGCCGGACTCATAACGAACCACAATCCTTTTCAATACGCTATCACCTCATTGCCTGTTTCTCCATGTAGATATTGTAGCATAAGAGGATTGTGACCACACTAACCGATTTTTTCCCCCTTGCCGCGGCTTCGCCCGGGTCCTATTCCCCCACGGCCTCCCGGCGGGCCCGACATCCGGGACAGATACGCCCGCAGCAGCCTGTCCTCCGGGCATACCTGCAGCACATCTCCCGTCCGGTCCACAATATACAAGAGATGATGCCGCTCCCGCTTGAAGCGCCGCAGCACCTGGGCAGGCTCCTGGTCGAAGGGCACTACCAGCATTTGAGGAGGGCGGCCGGCCCGCTGCATTTTGCGGCAGCTTTCCTCCCGGGTAACCAGGAACCGGAAGAACTGATAGGGCAAATGCTTGATGCTGTACCAGTTGCTGAAAAACAAAAACAGCCCAATAGCCAGCAGATTCAGATGGACGCCCCCTGCGGCATAACGCGCCAGTGCCGCAATCACCATTGTCAGGGAAAGCAGCAGGCTGGTATGCAGGACCGCCGACAATACCTTGTGGTACGGCAGCAAATAGCTGAGCATCCCGAGCACCAGCTTTCCGCCATCCAACGGTAGAACCGGAAGCAGGTTGAACAGACCGATCATCAGGTTCGCCTGCAGGAAATAGGCCCAATAATCCGCCGATTGTCCCGGTCCCCATTCCAGCATCAGGAGGGCAAAAATAGCCATCCACGCATTCTGCAGCGGTCCGCACAGCGCCACCACCATTTCTTCCTTAGCCGGAACATTGGCAGACTCCTCCATCTCCGCCACACCGCCGAAGGGAAGCAGCTGCACCCGCCTGATCCGCCAGCCGTAGGCCTTTGCTGCGGCAACATGGCCCAGCTCATGGATGGTTACGACCCCGAATAAGGTCAGCATTTCCGCGAAGTAGCCCGTCCACACGGAGAACAGCATCAAGATGAGGAACAGCGGATGAAGCCGGTATACGATGCCTCCCCATTTAATCAAAGGTTACCACATCCAGCGGATCAATGAATCGCTCATCCTTCATAACCGCCAGATATACATTGGCTGAAGCGGCTTCCACCTCTGCCAGGCCATGACCGATGACCTCTCCGGCCTTGACCCAATCCCCCGTTTGCCACTGGGCCGGCTTCAGTCCGCCGTAAGATACCCGCAGCCCGCCGGAATGGCGGATGGTCACCAAATAGCCGAAGCCCTCCTTCGGGCCGGCGAATTCCACTCTGCCCTGATCCAGCGCCGCCACCTGGGCGTCCGGCTTAACCGCCAGCCATATCCCCTCCTGATTATTGGAAAAAGGCTTGATCACGGTTCCCCGCACCGGCTGCACCAATAGCGCTGCAGACCCGGGAGCATGAACCTTCACCGCATTCTGGCGTTCGCCGAAGGCGGGCAGGAAGGAGGGGGCCCCGCTGAAGGTGCTCTGGTACCAGGCCGCCGCCCGGCTGAAATCCATTTCTTGGGTCAGGGCTCCCGTTACTACCGCCTGAGCCCTGCGGGTCCAACCGGCATCCCATTGGAACATTCCCCACACTCCCGCAAAAAGAACCCCCGCCAATATCAGCTTAGCCCGGAACAATCGGAGGAAAGGCCCGCGTACCGGAGAATGCCCGTTATGCCCTTCCCTCTCATAAGGCCCGCCGCCCGGAGCGTTCCGTTCCTCCTCCGCATACCAGGCCAGCAGCTGTTTTTGCCGCTCCTTCCAGGCCAGCTCCGGGTCGCCTCCATGCCCGCTCTCCGGCTGACCCCGCATATATAACGGCAGACCGGGATGCGCCCCGCTGCTGCCTCGTAAACCGTCCTCTGCGGATGCGGGCAATTCCGGCCTCTGACCGGGCACCGGGGGTGATCCCGCCCATCGATCCGCCGGTGAAAATCCCTGCCCTGCCACCGGCGCCGGAGCCGCTCCCGGCTGTTCCTGGCTGCGGCTTTGAAGCTCCCGCAGCCGGCTTTGCCGCCTTCTTTGCACATTGGCCTTTACCTCCATCTGCCTCACCCTCCTTTAGAAGCCTCGTCCCTGCTATGACCCGTCAGTTCATCCTATGCC
>JAEWAA010000394.1 GCA_023391955.1 Bacillota bacterium
CTGATGTCCTCTACGGTGCAGATCACCATCCGCAATCCCAGTATGAAGACCATCACCCGTTCGGTGACGCTGGATGCCCCCACGGAGGACGCAGATACAGTCTTCGAAACGGCCTGCAAGCTTTTCCACCGCCATTGGCAAAAAGGCCAGCCTGTCAGGCTTCTGGGGATTACCCTGCAGAATCTGGTGGACAAGTCGGAGGCGGCGGTACAGCTGGATCTTTTCGACTATAACAGGCAGCCCAAGAAGGAAGAATTGAACCGGATTATGGATAAGCTCAGGGACCGTTTCGGCGAAAGCGCCATTCTCACCGCGGGTATGCTGGGGGATGATCCCTCCGCTTTAATCCGCAATCACAAGATCCGGGGAACGTCTCTGCAAACGGATCATTTGAAGGAAAAAGATTTTTTTGGGGAGTCCCAATAACAGAGGAATGCCATAGACTGTAACAGAGTCGCCATCTTTATTTGAACTTTGTATGAATTTATATTATAGTTCTTATTGAGGATGACTTTTGAGGAGGAAGATACAGATGGCCAAGTATACTTGGGTAGACAAAGAAACTTGTATTGCATGCGGCGCATGCGGCGCAACAGCCCCCGACATTTATGATTATGACGATGATGGACTGGCTGAAGTTATTTATGAAGGCGACGGCAACAAAGGCGTAACCGAAATTCCGGAAGATCTCTACGACGATCTCCAAGACGCCCAGGACGGCTGCCCGACAGATTCCATCAAGGTTGCAGAAGCAGCTTTCAATAAATAATTCATCCATCAGAAGAAGCTGCCGGAATATATCCGGCGGCTTTTTTAGTTAGTCGGCTCCAAAACATGGTAAACTTGTCATGAACGTTGGAAGCCCTAAAGGAGGAACGAACATGTCCGAAGTGAAATTGGCGGTGGCGTATGAGGATTATGAGAATGGCGTCACGATCAAGCAGCTCATTGAGGAGCTGGCAGCGAAGCCGGAGAGCAAGGAGCTGGAAAGTCTGATTATCGGCGATTGGGGCGGCTCATATGAGAATGACTCCAGTACCGTGGTGGAGACGTTGGTCCAGACAAAGGATGCGTTTCCCAACCTGCGTAAGCTGTTCATCGGCGACATGGATTCGGAGGAATGTGAGGTCTCCTGGATCATGCAATCTGATCTGGCTCCGCTCTTCACGGCTTTTCCCGGGCTGACTTCCTTGGCCATTCAGGGTAGTACAGACCTGAGCCTGGAGCCTGCCCGCCATGAGGAGCTGGAGGAGCTGGTCATCATTTGCGGCGGTCTGGGCAAGAGTGTGCTGGACAGCATTGCCCAAGCTCATTTTCCCCGCCTCAAGAAACTGGAGCTGTACCTGGGCGTGGATAATTACGGCTTCGACGGCACCCTGGAGGATGTCCTTCAGGTGGCCCAACCCGGACTATTCCCCGAACTTACATACTTGGGACTGAAGGATAGCGAAATCCAGGATGAGATTGCCGCTGCACTGGCCGACGCGCCGATTTTGGACCAATTGCACACCCTGGATTTGTCCATGGGGACCTTGACCGATGCCGGGGCGGAGGTATTATTGAACAGCGAGCGGGTGAAGAAGCTGCGCCATCTGGATTTGAGCCATCATTTTATGTCGGAAAAGATGATCAAACGCTGGGAGAACTCAGGTCTGTCTGTGGACATCAGCGACGCCCAGGATGAGGATGACGAATACCGGTATCCGGCGCTGACGGAATAGGATGGAGCAGCTGATTCTGATCGGCAATCCCGGCAACCGCCGGACGGAAGGGCTGCAGGAGGCGAGGCGGCAGCTGGGGCTGGAGCCGGCATTGGTGATCCCGTACCTGGATTTGCTCCGGGGAACAACTACTATGGCAGAAGCGTGCCGGCGATTTGGCCCTCCGGCGGATTCCGTTCCCATGCTGCGGTTGGATGCCCCCGGCGAAGACTTCCAGGTGGAGCGCCTGCTCATCGCCCTGGGGGCCCCGGACGCTCCGGCAGAGAAGCGGGATGAGCGGCTGTTGGCCTACGGTTCTATCCCCGATCCTCATCCGCTGGCGGAAGAAGAGGCGCTCTCTATCCGGGAGGAGGCGGGACGGCTGTACCATCCCTCCCAATGGTTCCGCGGGTATATGCGGCTGCTGGGGAGGCTGGAGCGGGAAACGAAGGAGCTGTGGCCCGTCTCGTTCTGGTTGAATGCTCCCTCAGACATTGCCTCCATGTTCGATAAACGGGTTACCCACCGGATTCTATCCGGAGCGGGGATCCCTGTGCCGAAGCCGCTGGCTCTGCCTGCAGAGCTTCCCGATTATGAAGCCCTGCGCGAAGCGATGATCCAGAAGGGAAAACACCGGGTTTTTGTGAAGCTTGCCCACGGCTCGGGGGCTTGCGGTGTTGTGGCGTACCAGGTGAACCCGCGGACAGGGGCGGAGGTAGCGGTTACCACCCTGGGAGTGGAGCAGCACCTGACCCGCCCTCCGGTGTATTATAACGCCATCAAGCCGTTCCGCTATACGGAGCCGAAGCTCATCCGCCTGCTGCTGAACTGGCTGCTGGCCCATGGGGCGCATGTGGAGGAGTGGATAACCAAAGCCACGTACCAGGGCCGGGCTTTTGATGTCCGGCAGCTGGTGGTGGACGGGCAGGCCTGTCACAGTATCGCAAGACTAAGCAGGACACCCATTACCAACCTTCATTTGAGAAGTGAGCGGAAGAGTCTGGAGGAGCTGGGCCTTCCGGAAAATATCCGGCGGGCGGCGGGGGAAGCTGCGGAGCGGGCGCTGTCTCTATTCCCGCTGTCCCAGGTTGCCGGGGTGGATGTTTTGCTGCGGCATGGCAC
>JAEWAA010000227.1 GCA_023391955.1 Bacillota bacterium
CATAATGCCCACAAATTCGCCCTTGCGCACCTTCAGGTCGATGCCCTTGAGCACTTCTTGGCGGTTCAGCTTATTGCCGTAGGTTTTGTAAATATTGGAGGCTTCCAGAATCGTCATATTTGCTTCACTCCTTTGATACCTCCATCATAAGTCAGGGGACCGGGCTTTTTCCTGCGTTTCGCCGAACAAAAGAAAGGAGCATGTGACATTCTTGTCACATGCCCGCAAGACGGACCAAATCGTTCTCCCGGGGGAACACCAGCGTAAAGGCGCTGCCTTCGCCGGGCACGGATTCCGCTTTGATGATGATGAGAAGGGATTGTGCCGCCTGTTGGGCCAGATAAAGCCCCATGCCGGTGGCGCTGCTCCCATCCTGCCGGTTGCGGGTGGAGGTGAAGCCTTTATCGAAGATCCGCGGCAGATCCTTGGGCTCGATTCCCCGGCCGCGGTCGCGGACGGTCAGGAGCACATGGTCAGCCTGCTTTTCGCTGGTGATGGAAATATCTGTGCCGGGCCCGCTGTATTTGACTGCGTTGCTGAGCAGCTGCCGCAGGATGAAGCCCAGCCACTTGGCATCGGTCAGGGTCTCTTCCGCACCTAGGTTCAGGTCGAAGCCGATCCCCTTGGGGATGCACCAGGATCTGAGATCGCGGATTTCCTTGTTGAGCACCGGCCCCAGTTGGACCGTTTCAATGTAGAGGTCGTTCTTCAGAAAAGGCAGACGCTTGCGGTGCAGCTCCTGGTCCAGCAGCAGGTGGATCCGCAGCCATTCCTGCTGGAGCTGGTTCTTCAGAGGTTCGTCGGTTACCCGGCCCAGCATCAGATGCATGGCGGAGAGGGGGGTCTTCACCTCGTGAATCCAGGAGAGCAGGTCATTCTTCTCCTGCTCCAGGAGATGGGCGTTGGATGCGGACTCCCGGCGGCTGCCTTCGGTCTGGTCCAGCACCGCCTCCCGGACGATTGCCTCGAAGGGGGTTGCCGCTTCCGGAAGCGCACGGGTATCATACAGGTGCTCCCCGGTACCCAGCTTCTGGTAGAAGCGGGTTTCGCGGAAGTACCGCCAGCACACAAAAACGGCGCACAGCGCTGCATTCAGCCCCGCCAGATAAAGGGCCGGCAGGAGGGCGATGGACGGATCCACATAAGCCACGAACAGCAGCAACAGCTCCATTGCCAAGAGGAGCAGGAGCCAGCTGCGGCGCTCCTTCAGGTAGCGGCGGATCATAGGGTTCCCTCTTCCGTGGCGATGTAGCCTTGGCCCACCCGGGTTTCGATGCAGGCGTCCAGCCCCAGAGGCTCCAGCTTTTTGCGCAGCCGGTTTACGTTCACCGTCAGGGTATTGTCGCTGACAAAGTCCTCATTGTCCCACAGGGCCTGGATCATGGCCTCCCGGCTGACAATCTGCCCCTTGTGTTCCACCAGGATGGTTAAGAGGAACATTTCGTTTTTGGTGAGGAGTACGGTGCCCTGAGGGCTGGAAACCGTGTTTTTGACCGGCTCGACGGTGGCCCCCCGCCAGGTGCGGAGTTCAGGACGGTCGCTGGTGTAATTGTAGACCCGGCGCAGAATAGCCTGGATTTTGGCCACCAGCACCTCGAAGTGGAAGGGCTTCTGGACGTAGTCATCCGCCCCTAGGGTCATAGACATGACCATGTCACTGGGGTGGTCCCGGGAGGAGAGCATCAGGATCGGGACCTTGGAATGGGCCCGGATGGTGCGGCACCAGTGGAAGCCGTCATACTGCGGCAGCTGGATATCGACTATGACCAGCTCCGGCTTCAGCGCCGCGAATTCCTCCAGCACCCGGCTGAAGTCGGTTATGCCGTGGACCTGGTACGACCATTGGGATAGCCGCTGGTGGATCTCGCCGAACAAGGCGGCATCGTCTTCAATGAGCAATATGTTGAACATAGTGAAAATCCTCCTGTAATACCCCGGTCCGTGCGAGGCCGGTGGGGTATGGAAGCGTAAGAGATGGGTATGAGCCGGGAGCCGCGTGCGATTCTAACGGCGGTGAGAGCCGCTATTTGCCCCGAAATAGCGGTTTGCCAAATCTAACGGAAGCAGGAGACGCTATTTGGCCAAAACCAGGCTTACTGTGGGGTGTTTGGTCCGAATAGCGGCGCTGGCCGCCGTTAGAATGTTTGGGGCGGCGTTTTCGCGGAAATAAAGGCTTTCACCGCCGTTAGAGCCGCTGCCCTTGGTGATTCGGGGCTGGGGCTGCGTCCGCCGCATCGGCGCGTCTCAGCCGCCCCGCCAAAGAGACAACCCGGCGCCTCAGCCGCCCTCTGCTTCCGCCACCGCTGCCGCGTCCTCCATCAGCTGGTGGATTTTGCGGGTGGTGTTGACGTTGCGGACGGTCATCAGGCCGTACAGCCGGGTGCCGATCAGCTTCTGCATCCCGCTGCGGGTGGCATTGGCCCGGTCCACCGACCAAAGCACAGCGCCCGGCGCGTAGAGCACACGGTCGATCTCCGGCTTGAACTTGAGCTCGTCCAGCACCTCCGGCGCGTCTGCTTCGGCCCACAGGAACAGCACATCGCTGCGCATGGTGTCGTCGTTGGTCCAGGCCTCCGGCAGATGGCGGATCACCTCACGGATATCCTTCAGGCTGCGGATCACCACCCTGATGGGCAGGTTAAATTCCCGGAGAATCACGTCCTCCAGGATCCCCGCCAGCTTGTGCTTCCGCTCCTGTTCCTGCTCCCGGGACAGGTCGCCGCTGCCTATACCATTCTCCGCCTCCCAAGAGAACACAATGTTGCCGGAATTGATATATGTGACCACCTGGCGCATGCCTGCCTGCTCAAAGGCCAGCTTCAGCCGCTTCATATCCACTTTATTATTGCCGCCGACATTGATGCCCCGCAGCAGTGCAACGTAAACCATATTGTCACTCCTTTTTTCATATCCACCCATGCTATATTGCTAGTATGCCACAAAATGGTTGTCCGTGCGGCTCGGGCCGCGTTATTTTCAGATTCAACTGACGGAATTGTGCAGAAGAAGTTGCGCAGCGCCGGCTGCGAATGGATATGATCGGTTGTGAAAGGAAGAGATGCGAATGGATTGGTTGGCCAAAATGAACAGTGCCCTGGACTATATCGAGGAAAATCTCACGGGGGAGGTGGACTATGCGGTGGCCGCAAGGAAGGCCTGCTGCTCCAGCTTCAACTTCCAGCGGATGTTCTCGTTTATTACAGGCACATCCCTAGCGGAATATGTCCGCCGCAGGCGTCTGACCCAAGCGGGCATCGAGCTGCAGAACAGCAGCATCAAGGTGCTGGATCTGGCGGTCAAGTACGGCTATGATTCCGGCGTGGCATTTTCCCGCGCGTTCCAGGCGGTTCACGGGATAACTCCCACACAAGCCCGCGGCGCCGGGGTTACCCTGAAGGCGTATCCGCGCATCTCCTTCCAAGTCACCATCAAAGGAGTGCAGCCCATGAACTACCGGATTGAAACCAAGGAAGCCTTCCAAATGTTCGGACTTGAAGGTGTGTTCCACCCTGACAAGGAAAACGAAAGCGCCCCCCGCACCCCCCATGACCTGTGGGTGCAAAGCCAGGCCAACGGGGAATACAAGAGGCTGTTTCAGAATGCGGGCGGCCTGCCGTCCTATGTCAGCCCGGAGCTGTGCAGGCTCCATGGGGCCTGCGGCTACCGGAAAACGGAGGGAGACACCTTTCCGTATATGTTAGGGGCATTCGTTGCCCCCGCCAGCAAAACCGAAGGCTACACTGTAGTGGACATTCCGGCTTATACCTGGGTGATTTTCCCCTCGGAGAAGGGAAGCTGGGACAACATCGGCGATGTCATCGAAAATCTCTATAAGCGGGTGTACAGTGAATGGATGCCTACCTCCGGCTATGAGCTGTTGGAGGGGGTGGATCTGGAAATCTACGGCGGGACAGATGGAGAAGGCTACATAGAGCTGTGGTTTCCGGTGAAAAAAAGAGGCTGACCGTCACGTTACCCCATTACCCTTTTACCCCCGCCTCCGCTTCTCCGTAGGCGGGGGTTTGCGTCAGCTTCGGCTTCCGCTCCGAAATGACCAGCCCGGCCAGGGTCAGCAGAGCCCCCGCCATGGCGGTGCCGGTCAGCCGCTCATGCAGGATCAGCCAGGAGGCGGCAATGGTCACCACCGGCACCAAATAGATGTACACGCTGGTTTTGACAGCGCCCAGCACCCCTACACACCAGTTCCACGAGGCGAAGCACAGGGCGGAGGCGAAGAAGCTCAGGAACAGCAGATTCAGCAGATTCACAGGATCGGAGAACCGCTCCGGAGCCAGATGCATATCCATAAAGCCCAGGGCCGGAAGCATAAACACGAGCCCGTAGAAGAACACCCGCCGGGTGCAGGCGATGTTGCTGTGCCCCAGCACGCTGATTTTGCGCATGAGCACGGAATAGAAGGCCCAAAACACACAAGCCAGCACAGCCATAATGTCCCCGACAGGATTCAGCTCCAGGGCGTAGCTGCCGTTCAGCGTAATCAGCACAATCCCCAGCATGGCTACGGCGAAGCCGATGAAAAAGGGCGGGCGCAGCCCTTCCCCCTTCAGGAAGAAGTGGGCCGCCACAGCGGTGAAAAACGGCGCCACCGACACAATGATGCCGACATTGGACGTAAGGGTCAGGGTGAGTGCGATGTTTTCCAGCAGAAAATATAAGGTTACGCCGCAAAGCCCGGCGCCTGCAAACAACAGCTCCTCCCGGAGTCCGGAGGTTTTGACGAAGCGGGGATGGACTGCCAGCAGGGCCAGATAGCCCAGCGTAAACCGGAAAAACAGGATTTCAAAAGGGGAGAAGTCCCCCAAGAGCACCTTGGTGGAGATGAAGGTGGTGCCCCAGACAAAAATGGTGAAGATGGCGGCTGCATGGCCTGCCGCCGCGGCCCGTGCTTTAAACATGTCTGCCTCCTTGAAGGTGGGGCTGCCGCACCGGCTCGCCGGAGAATATCCGCATATACTGCCGTGGTGTCAGTCCGATCAATTTTTTGAAGGTATGGGTAAAATGGGGCTGGTCGCTAAAGCCTGTCTGCTGCGCCGTTTCCGCCGGGGACAGCCCCTGCTCCAGCAGCTGCTTGGCCCGTCCGATCCGGATGGCCTGGAGATAGCAGTGCGGCGTAATGCCCATGGACCGGGTAAACGAACGGAGAAAATGATATTTGCTCATGCCCGCCAGGCTGCTGATCCCGTCCAAGGACACGGCCTGCTGGTAGTTGGCCTCCAGATAAGCGCAAACCTCCCTCATCCCGTCCTCCGGCTCCAGGCTGGCCTTCTCCGAAGGTAGATCCGCCTCCTCCTGCAAAAACTGGCCGATAAACAGCAGCGCCAGCTCCTCCTTGTCCATCTCCTGTTCCCCGGCGGCAATCATCCGGTGCAGCTCGCACAAGGAAGCGGCCAGCTCGCTTTGGGCCAGGACCGGGCGTTTGAAGCGGGGCAGATAGGACCGGCCCGTAATTTCCCGGACCATCCGCTTCATGGCGTCCTCCTGGATATTGAGGCAGCGGTAGTCCAGCGCTCTGCCGTCCAGCTGCTCGCAGGAATGGACATCTCCGGGATTGAACACGGTGATATCCCCGGGGGTAATGATGGTTTCCTCATTTTTGCAAACCAGGAGCCGCCGGCCCGCCTCGATAAATCCGATGACATAATAGTCGTGGAAATGGTTGGGGAATTTCTGCATGACCCCCTCGAACCGGTAGGCTTCGATTCCCAGCGCCGCATCATAACAAACCGTTCTTTTTTCCTTCGCCATACTCCCTGTCCTCCGTCGCGGTAATGCTTTAGTGTAAGAATACCACAAGGCGCAATCCGAAAGATTGTAGAATCTTGCTCAATTGGACATAAAGCTGTATACTGGCATAAGGGAACATATGTTTGCGGCGATAAAAAACCGATGGAAACGGGGAAATATGATATGCTTTTAGACAGAGAAGGACTGGTCCGGTTTTTGGTGGCAGCCAAGCGCCATACATACGCCGCCCAAGGGGATCGGGCTTCTGTGCCGCCTGTGCTGGCAGGCTCCAAGCAGCTGGAGTATGCAGACGGGGACTGGCTGTACCGGGATATTTATTACGGCATGGATTTTTTTGCCGGGCAGGAGGTTGTGGAGCTGGCGAAGCGTCCGGTATGGACGATGGTTTACTCCGGCGGAGTTACCATGTCCCCGGCAAGCCGGGAGCGGACGGCGGCCGTATACCGGTTCCTGAGGGAGGCCCTTATGCAGGTCAACGCCCATCAGCTTTACCGGGGGCCGGAGCGCTGGCGGGAGGGCGACTGGGAGTACCGCAACACCTGGCAGGGCGGGCTGGAGAGCTTCCGCGGATCGGAATCCATCCTGCTGGACGGGGAGTCCGTCTATGAGCTTCATTACAGCGGCGGACTGCTGCTGGACTGAATAAACGAAGGGGATGATGGGCGTGCATTTGCTGGACATTGAAGAGCTGGACGAATCCGTTATTCTGGATATTTATGAGCGGGCGGACAGCCTTCGGTTGAAGCGGGAGGGCTCTCCTCTGGCGGGGAAAACCTGCGTGATCTTCTTTCCCGAGTCCAGCATCCGCACACGTGTTACCTTCGAGAAGGGGATCCAGCTATTGGGCGGCAGTACCATTCTGTTTCCGCCGGAGGCGCTGGACAAGCCGGAACGGCTCCGGGATGTGATGGGTTATCTGGAGAATTGGGCGGATGCGGCCATCGTCCGGCACCCGGACCTGGGCAAGCTCCGGGAGCTGGCGGCCTATGCCCATATTCCGGTTATCAATGCCATGACCACGTACAATCATCCCTGCGAAATCCTTGCGGATCTGTATGCCCTGCGTCTCATACGGCCGGATTACCGGGAGCTGACGTATACCTTTGTGGGGCCGCCGGGCAACATTGGCCGCACCTGGATGCACATGGCGCAGGTGATGGACCTAACGTTTATCCATGTCTGCCGGCCCGGCCAGCAGATGGCGGAGGAGAGCCGCCATTACCGGTTTACCGGCTCCCTGGAGGAGGCCCTCCGGGAGAGTGATGTGGTGCTGACGGACCCTCTGCCGTCCCCGTTCCGTGAAGAGGGCTATTACCGGGATTACCGGATCACGCCGGAGCGTATGGCATTGGCCAGACCGGGAGCCCTGCTTAATCCCTGCCCGCCCTTCCGTGTGGATGAGGAGGTCAGCGGCTCCGTCATCGACTCCCCGTATTTTGTAGGCTACGGCTTTAAGCGGCATCTCCTGGAGGTCCAGCAGGCGGCGCTCCTGTATGGTCTGGAGCGGTAAACCCGCCTCCGGCTGCCTGCTCACGGGCTGCGGTTCTACCTTTTCCCGGGTGGAATATACATAACGGGTGGATGGTTTCCAACATTTACCCCGGGGAGAGGATTGCTTGTGGCGGTTTCGTATATGGACTTCACATCACCGAATGCGCAGTATACCTACGATCTGCGCAATAACCGGATGTTCGCCAAGGACAGCGGCAATATCATCTATGCGCTGGGTGTGCAGCAGCTGAACACATTGGGGAATGTTTCCCTGCTGGATATTTATCTGACCAAAGGCAATGTTGTCGAGCCGCATATCCACCAGAATGCATCGGAGCTGGTGTATGCCATTTCGGGGGCGGCGGTGGTGTCCATGCTGAACCCCTTTACCAAGCAGGTGCAGCAGTACGGCATTACGCCCGGGCAGGTGGCTAATGTGCCCCAAGGCTGGATCCACTGGGAGGTGGCTACGGAGGACGGCACCCATCTGCTGGCGGTATTCGATGCGCCGGTGCCGGAGTTTATCGGGATATCGGATTTCCTGAGGCTGGTGCCCCGCAATATTCTGGCGCATACCTATTGTCTGGATCAGGCGGCCATTACACAAGCATTGGCTCCCATTACCGCAACGACGGTGATCGGGCCTCCTGCGGGCTGCACCCAATACCACCAGCCTGTGCAGCAGCAGCCTGAGGCGATGATCCATACCCAAGGAGCCGGGCAGCAGCCGGCACAGCCCGCCCGCAGCACCTACGGCGGTTATTACAACCATCCGTATTATGGGCACACACCTGTTCAGGGTTACGCTCAGGGTTATCCTCCTTCCTATGGGCAGCCGTATGTTTATCCGGGCCAGCAGGGGCAGGGGGACGGTTCAGAGTAAGGAGCTGCGAGGAAATTAGCGGTACTTTATTTCGTCGCAGTCTCTAAGCTGCCGCAGGGGTTTGACTATCATAGCAAGGCGACCATCATAGTAAACCAGCCTTAACAGTAAACCGACCAAGCCGCAGGGTTAACCGCCTGGCGGCTTTTGTTATGTGCCGGGAGGGTTTTGATGTAACTGAATTTTCCCTGGTTTTGCCAATGACTGGAGCGTATACTGGCGCTATTGGTTATGGGCGTGAATACATGAAGCAGGACGATAGGAGGACAGCATGTTTCGAAAATCATTGCGGACAATTCATATTTTGTTCCGGTACGCCCCGGGGCTGACGGTGATCAAGCTGGTGCAGCTGGGGCTGTCCGGTGTGATGGCGCCGTTATCCATCTATTTTATCCAACGGGTGATCGACGCTGCTTCGGATGTGGTAGCCCAAGGGGAAGGCTGGAAGGCCCTGGCTGTCTGGTGCGCTTGCCTTCTGGGGGCGCTGCTGTTCAACTCGACGGAGGGGGGATTCCTGGACGGGATTCTCGGCATCGCCATCAAACGAAGGCTGAACAGCGGTATGACACCGAATATTGTAGACAAGTTCAAACGGCTGGAATATGCCTGCTTTGAGGACAAGGACGTGCAGGATACCCTCCAGCGTATGTCCAGCGATCCTCAGGAGAAGGTGTTCCAGCTGTTTTTAAGCGTGACCGGGGTGTTGACCTGCATGATGGCGATGGCCGGCTCGGGCCTGGTATTCGCCCAAGTGGGATGGTGGTTTATGGCCGGATTTCTGGCCTTGCTGGTCCCGGTGGTATGGCTGGATTTCAAGGCGGCGGATATGATGAACACCATGTTCAACAGCCAGTCCACGGATGAACGGCGGATGCGTGATCTGGGGAATCTGGTGGCCGGCAAGGCGGCCCTGTTCGAGCTGAAGCTGTTCGGGGCAACGGAATTTATTATGGGGAAATGGCGGGGTTTGGCCCATCAGGTGCTCCGCACCCGGGTCAAAACCACCTTCCGCGCCCAGCGTTATTATCTGGTAAGTCTGCTTTTGTTCAAGGTTTGGGCTGCTTTTATTGTCCTCAGCCTGGTCGCCGGGGCGCTGCGGGGGGATATGACCATCGGCCTGTTTACCGCGCTCATCGCCTCCACCGGTGCGGTGCTCAGCAATGCGGAGCTGCTTTCGCATACCCTTCAGCGCCTGCGCTCCCGCTATTTGCTGATGGACCATTATTATGCCTTCCTGGCCCTTCCGGAGGCGGTGTACGGGAACCGGAAGCTGGGAGACGGGCCGCTTACGGTGGAGTTCGACCGGGTGGTGTTTACCTATCCCAAGACGTCTGTCCCTGTACTGAATGGAGTGAGCTTTACGGTGGGCCCTGGTGAGCGGGTCTCCCTGGTAGGGGAGAACGGAGCGGGCAAGTCCACGATCATCAAGCTGCTGTGCCGTCTTTATGAGCCGGATTGCGGACGTATTCTGGTCAACGGCATTCCCATCCGGGAGCTGCGGCGCAGTGAGCTTACCCGGGTGTTTTCGGTCATCTTTCAGGATTACCAGCGGTATGAGCTGTCCCTGCGGGAAAATGTAGCTTTTGGCGATTTATCCAGACTGGAGGAGGATGAGGCGCTCCGCGCCGCGTTACGAATGGGCATGGCCGAGGAGCTGGCCGGCAATCTGGATTTGCCCCTGGGCAAGCTGGACCCGGCGGGGAGGGATCTGTCCGGCGGCCAATGGCAGCGGGTGGCCCTTGCCCGGGCGTGCCTGCCGGACAGCGCCTTCGTGATTCTGGATGAACCAGCTGCGGCTTTGGACCCTTTGGCGGAAAGCCGGATGTACGAAAGCTTCGCCAGAGTGCTGGCCAACCGGGGCTGCATCCTTATTTCTCACCGTCTGGCCAGCGCCCGGATGGCGGACAAGATTATCGTGCTGGACGATGGAGTTGTGGCGGAAAACGGGAACCACCGGACCTTGATGCAGAACGGGGGCATTTATGCCCGGATGTATGAGAGCCAGCGGTCCTGGTGCGGGAAGGAGGCGGTGGGTTCATGAGCAGTCTGCGGCGGATTTATTCCAGTATATTCAAATGGGCGCCTGCTTCGGCGGTGGCCACGGTTTGCCAGCAGCTGCTGGGCGCTTTGGTGCCGGCGGCTGTGACGGTGGTGTCGGCCGGGCTGTTCGACCATGCGGCCAAAGCCATCAGCGGGCAGGCGGACGGCACCAAGCTGTATCTGTATGCAGTCCTTTATTTGATCATCTATCTGATTAACGATGTCCTGGAATATATCTTCAGCATTGCGGTTAACGCGGGGATTTACGAGAAGGGCACCGCGTATTTCCGCATGGATCTTTATGAGAAGGTGGCCAAGCTGCCCCTGCTGGCTCTGGAGGACCCGGAGGTGTTAAACCGCAAGGAACGGGCGGAAAAGGCGGTTCAGGACGAATCCCTCTCCGCGCTGTTCAACGGAACTCTGGTGTTTTTGCGGGCTCCTTTAACCGCAGTTGCCCTTGCGGCCGTACTGGCTCGGTACAGTGTGTGGCTTTTGCCCCTGTCGCTGCTGTCGGTGCTGCCGTATTTGGTCGCCCGTTTGGTGCGCGGGAAGGAGTTCTTCCATGTCAAGCGGGCCCAGGCGCCCGAAACACGCCGGCTTGCGTATCTGTGGAGCCTGTTCCATACCCGCCAAACGGCCAAGGAAATGCGGGTGGCGGGTTTCGACGGCTACCTCACCGGGAAGTGGAGCGCCACCCGGGACAAGGTCAATGAGGAGCTGTGGGCGGTAGGGAGGAAGGATGCCATCAGCCTGCTCTTCTGCGATCTGTTCCGCATCCTGGGATACGGCGCCTCTATCGGGCTGGTGCTGATGCTGGCGCTCCGGGGACAGGTTACGATGGGGGTGTTCGGCGCCTCCGTTACGGCGTTCCTTAGTATGCAGATGACCATGAAGGTATTTCTTCAATTCCTGGGGCGGATTCCCGAGCAGTTGGGCTACGCCAAGGACTATTACGCTTTTCTGGACCAAAAGGAGGAAGAGAACGGCAGCGCCGATTATCCGGGGCTGCAGCAGGATATCCACCTGGAGGGGGTGGCCTTCCGTTATCCCGGCCAGACGGGCTATGCCTTGAATGATCTGGATCTGGTGATCCGCAAAGGGGAAAAGGTAGCCGTGCTTGGGGAGAACGGCAGCGGCAAAACCACTCTGGGCAAGCTTCTGCTGGGTTTTTATCCGCCGGAGGAGGGGGAGGTTTTCGTCGATGGTATGCCGGTGGGACATTACGACCAGGCCGGCTTCCGCCGCCAGGCGTCGGCAGTAGCCCAGCAGTTCGCCGTCTACAATCTCAGCCTGCGCGAGAATGTGGCGATGGCAGATACGGAGCGGCTTCATGCCGACGGCGATATTATGGAGGCCCTGCGGCAGGCGGGGCTGGAGGGGATAGGCGGCCTCGACGAGTCCATGGGCCGTGAATTCGGGGGCCGGGAGCTGTCCGGCGGCCAGTGGCAGAAGCTGGCTATTGCCCGGGGGCTGTTCCGCCCAAGCAGCCTGATTCTGCTGGATGAGCCCACCGCCGCCCTGGACCCGCTGGTGGAAACGGATATACTCCGTTCCTTTATCCATGCGGCCCGGGACAAAACGGCGGTGATTATCTCCCACCGGGTGGGACTGTGCAAGCTGGTGGACCGGATCGTGGTCATGAAAGATGGACGGGTTGCCGAAAGCGGCACCCATCAGGAGCTGCTGGCGGCAGGCGGGGAATATGCCCGTCTGTACACCGCCCAGGAGCAGTGGTACCGGTAGCGGGCAGCAGCAAACGCTGGGGCGTGGAGCCGAAAGCAGGGATCCGCCAATCCGCCAGGTGCTCTGCGCCTTGTTTGCGGTTGCCGGTCCCCCGACACTCCGGGCATTACCCCTGCTTGCGGGCTACCACCCGCAGACGCCGGTAGTCCATCACCCAGCGTCCGTCCCGGAACAGCGTTGGTGCCAGCTCCCGCTCCAGATGCTCCAGCACCGCTTGGCGGCCGGCATCACACAGCACACTCAGCACACCGTTGGCGAAGGTGTTGACCCACTTGCGGAAGCCTGCCTCCCCGTCCTCCAGCGGTGTGGGGCGGTGGAAGCAAAAAGCCAGCTCCACTTCGAGACCGTGCTTTTCCAGCAGAGTGGCATATTCCCCTACAGTCGGGAAATACCAGGGCAGCTGCAGCTTACCGGCTGCTCCCGCCGCATCGAAGGCCGGAGGCAGCCCCCGGACAATGGAGGCGATATTGCCATGGGCACCGAATTCGGCCACCAGCCGCCCTCCAGGCCGCAGGCTTCCGGCTATGGAAGCGGCGGCCCCTTCGGCGTCGGTGAGCCAATGCAGCGCCGCATTGCTGAAGACGGCGTCGGCAGGCACCGGGCTGATGAAGGACTGGCCATCCGCCAGTACAAACTCCAGCTCCGGATGTTTGGCCCTGGCGGCTGCCAGCATCTCGGGAGAGGCGTCGATGCCCGCCACCCGGGCACCGGAACGGGCGATGGCTGCGGTTAAGTCTCCGGTTCCGCAGCCCCAATCCAGAATGTACTCCCCCTCCTGCGGCTGGAGCAGCTCCAAGAGGGACTCCCCAAACCGGGAGACAAACGCCATATCCCCATCATACATACCGGTATTCCACTTCTGATCCATTTGCAGCATCCTCCCTCTTTTTTGACCGTGTGATTTGGTTACCTTAACCGTATATCCATTAGGCTCATTTGAGAAATATATAAAACAAATGGAATCTATAGGTTGATCCTATAATCGCCTAATCACGGTCTGCCCCGGGGGTTAGAGCCGCTCCTCGGCCGCTCCTTCCGTGAAAGGTCTCCGGGTGCGCTAACGGAAGCCAAAGCCCTTATTTGGCCCCAAAACAGCCTTTTGAAGATCTAACGGAAGTGAGCGCCGTTATTTGGCCTAAATGGTGTTTAAACGGGTGCGTTCAGCGGAAATAGCGGCTGTGGCCGCCGTTAGAAATTGGAGAGTGCCTGTACGGGACAAATAGCGGCTCTCACCGCCGTTAGAATCGTTCAGCATCGTCTGAGGCCCCAGCGGCCATCACAGGGAAAACCAAAACGCGGGTACAGGCGCGCCATTTTGCCTCCACAATTCTTAAAACAGGCAAACCGCCGCATCCCATCCGTCCATGCCTCTTAATCTCTCATGCATATGCTGAAGAATGAGAGAGGAGGTGGCCACCAAAATGGAAAAAGCAGCCATCGCACAGGTTTACCCCCGTCTGAGGCTTTTTTCGGAGGAGAACTTCCGGGGCATCCGGCGCACCGTGCGCGGGAATGTGGGCATTGCCAACCTGGAGCGGAGATACGACGATGTGGAGAGCCTCACCTTTTTTTCGACCAGCAGCAATGCTACATTAGTTCTGTTTACACGCACCAATTTCCGCGGGAACTTCCGGGTGTTCCGGGGCAATGTAAGCCTCCGGGATCTGGATGATATTATCGGCGACAACGATCCGGAATCCCTGATTTCGTCCAACCGGTTTCTCACCCTAGCCCAAATCCGGGCAATCCGTTCCTCCGGCAATCTGCCGTCAGGCTTCAGAAGGCTCTAATACTTCGAATCATGCAACGCAGCTGCATATGCAAAATAAAAAAACCGCCCAACCGGCGGTTTTTTTTTTGGAAGAATTGTACAAGCGCTAA